>DATCLV010000745.1:0-5966 GCA_036563745.1 Acidimicrobiales bacterium
CTACGGGTTCGCGGCCTGGGCGGCGGCCGGGCTGGCCAGCGTGCGCGCCGAGCTGGGCGACGCGGTCGGCACCAAGGAGGCTGCCGACCGCTGCCGGACCCACACCGTGCACCCGATCCGGCTGGCCGCCGGCGAGGTCGACCGCTGCCTCGCGTGGGAGCTGGTCACCGCGGGCGCCGCGCCCGACGAGGTGGGGGACGCGCTCGACGCCGCGGCCGAGCGGTCGCTGGCGACCGGCGAGCTCCTGCACGCCGCCCACGCCCTGCACGACATGGTGCGGGTGGGGCAGGCCGAGCGGGGCGAGGCGAGGCTGCGCCGGATCGCCGAGGGCTCCGACGGGGTGCTCGTCGGGCTGTTCGCCCGCCACGCCGCCGCCACCGTCGCCGGCGACGCCGAAGCCCTGCGGGCCGTGGCCGGCGACTTCGAGCGCTACGGCTACGACCTCCACGCCGCCGAGGCGTGGAGCCAGGCCGCCGAGCGCGCCCGCCACGCCGGCGAGCTGCGCCGGGCCATGGCCGCCCACCGGCGGGCCACCCGGTGCGCCCGCCGCTGCGAGGGCGCCCGCACGCCGCTGCTCGGCACCTGGCCCGACCCGCTCGACCTGTCGCGGCGGGAGCGGGAGATCGCCCGGCTCACCGTGGCCGGCCTCCGGCGCCGCGACATCGCCCACCAGCTGGTGATCTCGCCGCGGACGGTCGACAGCCACCTGCAGCGGATCTACCGCAAGCTCGGCGTCCACGACCGGGAGAGCCTGGCCCAGGCCTTGTCCGAGGACGTCCCACCGGACACTTTGCTCGCTTCGGGCTGAACCCGGCCGTCTCGGCAGCGCGATCTGCCCGGTGCCGCGATTGCGCGACCACTACTCATGACCGCGCCCCCGTTGCCGGGCCACATTTGTGGTTGCAAAGGATCCAAGGGATTCGACGGCGGCGCGTCGTTGACGTCGGCGCGCCGTGGTCGGGACATCGTGGTGGGAACCACCGGGGCGAGGGCGGGAACCTTCGACGCCCCGACGATCGGGTGCCACGTCGGCGGGGCGTGGCAACCGATCGTGCTTCCCGCTCGCCGGGCTCTCGCGGCCCTCTCCCCGAACTTGCCCCCGAAACGGGGAGCCTGCGCCCCGTTTCGGGGGCAAGTTCGTCGCTAGGACGCGGTGGCCACCTTCTGGGCCCAGGGGTAGTCGGGCTTGCCGCTGGGGGAGCGCTGGACGGTGTCGACCAGGGTCAGCCGGCGGGGGATCTTGTAGCCGGCCAGGCGGCTGCGGCAGTGGGCGTCAAGCTCCTCCAGGGTGAGGGTCGTGCCCTCCCGGAGCTGCACGACCGCCGCCACCTTCTGGCCCCAGCGCTCGTCGGGCACGCCGACCACGAGGGCGTCGAACACCGCCGGGTGGGCCTTCAGCGCCCCCTCCACCTCCTCGGGGAACACCTTCTCGCCGCCGGTGTTGATGCACCCCGAGCCCCGGCCCAGCAGGGTGATCGTGCCGCCGGCCTCGTGGCGGGCCATGTCGCCGGCCAGCACGTACCGCACGCCGGTCGGCCCGGTGACGAACGTGGCGCGGGTCTTCTCCTCGTCCTTGAAGTAGCCGAGCGGGATGTTGCCCCGGCGGGCCAGGCGGCCGACCTGCCCGGTGCCGGGCGGCAGCTCGTTGAAGTCGTCGTCGAGCACGACGGCGTCCCGGCCGGGCTGCACCGACGGGCCGCCCTGGGTGGCGCCCAGGTCCTTCTCGCCGTCGGCGGTGACCAGCACCATGCCGTTCGAGCCGGTCTCGGTGGAGCCGATGGCGTCGACCAGCATCGTGTTCGGCAGGCGGTCGAGGAACCGCTGCTTCACCACCGGCGACCACACGGCCGCGCTGGATGCCGCGACGAACAGCGACGACAGGTCGAGGCGCTCCTCGCCGGCCGCGTCGGCCTCGGCGTCGAGCTCGGCCAGCGCCTCGATCAGCGGCCGGGCCATGGCGTCGCCGGTCATCATCATGTTGTTGACCCGCCAGCGGGCGATGGCCTGCCAGGCGGCCCGCGGGTCGAAGCGGCGGGCGAGCACCGTCGTGTTGCCCTCGAACAGGAACCGCAGCAGCGACCACTGGGCGGCGCCGTGCATCAGCGGCGGGAGGCACAGGGTGACCAGCGGGTGCTCGTTGGCGCGGGCCTTCTCGGCCAGCTGGTGCTCCGAGGTGACCCGCTCGTTGGTGTAGGCGTCGATGCCGCCGCCGAGGGCGTAGAAGACGTCCTCCTGGCGCCACAGGACGCCCTTGGGCATGCCGGTGGTGCCGCCGGTGTAGAGGACGTAGAGGTCGTCGGGGGAGCGCTCGCCGAAGTCGCGGCCCGGCTCGGCGGCGGCGGTGGCCTCGTCGTACCCGACGCTGTCGAGGCCGGCCACCCGGCTCTCGGTGCCGTCGCCCACGTGGACGAGGTGGCGGAGCTTGGGCGCCCGGTCGACGATGCCGGCCACCCGGGGGGCGAGGTTGTCGTCGAAGACCAGGGCGACGAGGTCGGCGTTGTCGACGAGGTAGAGCAGCTCGTCCTCGACGTAGCGGTAGTTGACGTTGATCGGGACGGCCCGGAGCTTGAAGGCGCCGAGCATCGCCTCGGCCCACTCCCGGCTGTTGGCGCCGAAGATGCCGACGTGGTCGCCGGGGCCGATGCCCTGGGCCCGGAGGTGGTGGGCGATGCGGTTCGCCCCGGCGTCGAGCTCGGCGTAGGTGCGTGGCGCATCATCCACGATCAGCGCCACGCGGTCGGGCACGGCGTCGACCGCGTGCTCGAAGAGGTCCGCGATGTTGTAGGCCATTCCCCCCTGCCTGCCCTGCGATCTGACGGTGTGTCAGAAGCTTAGGGCACGACGTTGGGGATGGAGTCGTCGGGCAGGGTCACGCCCCGTTCCTCGACCAGCCGCGCCACCTCGGCGGGGAAGATGTTCCGCACCAGGAACAGGTCGCCCGACATGTTGTACTCCGGGGCCAGCTCCTTGGCGTAGCGCTCGAAGTACATCATCTGCTTGGTCATCAGCACGAGCTCCCGCGCCGCCCGGGCGCCGAGCTCGTGCTGGAGCTCGATCTGCTGCCGGAACGTCTCGGCCACGCTCACCTCGCCGAGCTTCAGGTTGAGCATGGGGTCGATGACCATCTGCAGCCGGGCGGCGACCTCCTCCTCGGACCCACCGTCGGGCGGCAGGATCCCGATGCTCCGCCACGCCCGGACGATCCGCGTGTAGTCGCGGTCGATCATCGTCGTGTACTGCACGTCGAGCACGGCCTGGCGGTGGGCGGGCGGCAGCTCGCCCATGATCCCGAAGTCGAGGTAGGCGGCCCGCCCGTCGTCGAGCACCCAGAGGTTGCCGGCGTGGACGTCGCCGTGGAACGGGCCGTGCACCAGCGCCGCCTCCATCCACACCTTCACGCCCCGGCGGAGGACCAGCTCGCCGTCGACGCCGCGGCGCCGCAGCTCGTCGAACCGGTCCATCGGCGTGCCGTGGAGCCGCTCCATGCAGATCACCCGCGGTCCGCAGTGGTCCCAGTAGACGTCGGGGGCGGTGATCCACTTGTTGTCGCCGAAGTCGCCGATGTGGGCCCGGAACTCGGCCTGGCGGTGGGCCTCGAGGGTGAAGTTCAGCTCCTCGTTGGTGACCTGGTGCATGTCCTCGACCACGCCCGGCATGTTCAGCAGGTGGCCCCGCTCGGTGCGGTCGACCAGCCGGGCGATCCGGTAGAGGATCCGCAGGTCGCGGTGCATGATCGCCGTGATGTCCGGGCGCTGGACCTTCAGCACCGCGTGGCGGCCGTCCCGGAGGACGCAGGCGTGGACCTGGGCGATCGACGCGGAGGCCAGGGGCTCCGGGTCGAACTCGGCGAACAGCTCGTCGGCGCTCGCCCCGAGGTCCTGCTCGACGATGGCGAGCGCCTGCTCGGCGGGGTAGGGGTCGACGTCGTCGAGCGTGCGCAGGCAGGCGTCGGCCAGCGTGGCGGGGAACATGCCGGGCGACGAGGCGATCATCTGTCCGAACTTCACGAACGTCGGCCCCAGCGCCATCAGGGCCTGCACGACGCCGTGGCTGGCCGCCTCGGCGAGGACGGCGCGGGCCGTGCCCCGGCGCCGGAGCAGCCGGGGGAGCGCGGCGACCACGGCCCAGGCGACGTGCGACCACAGGACCAGCCCGATCTCCGCGGCCCGCAGCACCTCGCGCGGCCCGAAGCGGGTGAGGTCGGGCGCGACCCGGGGCGTCGGCGCGGCCTGGCGCGGCCGGCCGGGCCTGTCGGCCTCGGCGTCGGGTGCCGGCTCGGCGGCAGGCCCGGTGCCGTCGTCGCTCGTCATGCCCGGAGCTTCGCGCATCGGTGCGACCCTTCCCCGCAGCACCGCCCCGGCCAGCCCCGTCGCCCCTGGAGGGATCTCCGGGACCGTCCGGCGGGGCGGCGCCGGGGTCGGGGCGTCGGCGGGCCCGGCCGGCGAGGTTCGGGAACGAGGCGGTCGGCGTCGCTACTGTCGGGCGCCGTGTCTGCCGTACGTGAGCGCCTGGGGGGTGGGCTGCGGGGCTGGAGGGCGCGGGCCGTCCCGGCGCTGCCGCCCCTGACCCCGCGCCAGCGGATGTGGCTGCTGGCCATCGTGGCCGGCGGCGCCGTCCTGCGCATCGTCTGGGCCGTGTGGGCCGCCACCCCGCCGGTCAGCTTCCGCGACCCCGCGGCCTACCAGATGCTGGGGGAGGCCGTGGCCCGGGGCGACGGCTACCAGTACGCGATCCCCGACGGCGGGGACGTGCCGGCCGGGCTCTACCCGACGGCCTACTACCCGCCCGGGTACCCCCTGTTCCTCGGTGTGCTGTTCTGGTTGGTCGACCTGCTGCCGTTCGACGTCGACAACCTGGCCGCGCTGGTGGCCGCCAACGTGGTGCTGTCGGTGGTGACGATCCCGCTGGTGTTCGCGGTGGGCCGCCGGCTCAACGGCGTGGCCGCCGGCCTGGTGGCCGCGGGTGTGATGGCGGTCCTGCCCAACGCGATCTTCCACACGGGGGTGGCGCTCACCGAGACGCTGTTCCTGTTCCTGCTGGTGCTGATGCTCCTGCTGGCGGTGGCGAGCCGGGCGGTGGGGCAGGCGCCGGGCCGGTGGCGGCTGGTCGCGATCGGGGTGCTGTTCGCCCTGTCGGCGCTCGTGCGGCCGGTGTCGCTGGTGCTGCTGCCGGCGTTCCTGGTGCTGTGGTGGCCGGCGGGCGTCAAGGTGGCGCTGCGGCGGACGGCGTTCGTGGCGGTGGCCGCGGTGCTGGTGATCCTGCCGTGGACCGTGCGGAACGCGATCACGATGGACTCGCCGATCCTCATCTCCGCCAACCTCGGCGACAACCTGTGCATCGGCTACAACGACGACGCCACCGGCGGCTTCGTCGAGCTGCCGGCCGAGTGCGACCAGCACCGGGGCATGCTGCGCCCCCGCTTCGAGGTGGTGCGGCAGAGCGACAACATCGGCCACGCGGTCGAGTGGGCGCTCGACCACCCGACCCGGCTGCCGGGACTGGTGTGGTGGCGGGGCGTCGCCACGTTCTCCGACGACCACGACGGCCTGAAGGCGGTGCAGGACTACGGGGCGGTGCCGTGGATGGCGGCCCGCACCGAGCGGCTCCTGGGGTCGGTCGCCGACGGCGTCTACTACGCCACGCTGGGCCTGGCGATCCTGGGCGCGGTGGCCGTGGTCCGGCGCCGGGACGACGACGGGCGCCGGGACGCCCGCCAGGGGTTCCTGCTGGTGACGATGGTCCTGGCCGTGGTGCCGCCGCTGCTCACCTTCGGCGACCCCCGCTTCAAGGCCCCGCTGTACCCCCTGCTGGCCGTCTACGCGGCGCTGGCCCTCGTCGCCACCACGACGGCCACGCCCCACCCCGAGGAACCGGAGCCCGCGGCCCCGACCGACCCCGGCACCGCCGACACGTCGGCGGCCGACACCGGCCCGACCGCCGACGGCGCTCCCGCCACCGCCCTGACG
>DATCLV010000747.1:0-2154 GCA_036563745.1 Acidimicrobiales bacterium
GGTCAGGGCGCGGCATGGGGCTGGCGTGCGGGGGTGGCGGGGGCGAAGCGGTCGAGACGGCCGAGGAGGGTCGCGTCGTCGGTGCAGACGACCACGGCGAGGTCGTCGCCGGCCGGGAGCGTCACCGGGTCGAGGACCGGCTGCGCCCGCAGCGCGGCGGCGTCGGCCTCGGGCAGGTCGATCACCAGCGCCGTCGGCGACCGCAGCACGGCGCGGGCGATCGCCGCCCGGAGCCGCTGGTCGGCGGTGACGGCGTGCGGCAGGCGGCCCTGCACCCCGACGAGGTCGAGCCGGGTGGTCACCTCGGTGACGTGGGCGTCGACGAGCCGGCCGACGTGCTCGTCGGGGTCGAGCCGGTAGGTGATGTTGGCGGCCAGCGTCAGGTGGGGGAACAGCCCGCCGCCCGCCGGCACGTAGCCGATGCCGCGGTCGGGGGCGGGGACGTCGGTGACGTCGCGCCCGCCGGCGAGGACTCGTCCGGACAGCGGGGCGGCGAGCCCGGCGACGGTGCGGGCGATCGTCCGCCCGACGGCGGCCGAGGGCACCGCGACCCCCACGACCTCACCCGCCGCGGCCTCGACGCTCACCTGGAAGCCGGCGCCCGTGGGTGCCGCCCGCACGGTGAGATCGTCCAGCTGCAGCGCGGCCATCCTGCCCCCCACCTCACTCGCCCGGGTGTCGTGGGGCCTACGTTATGTCGTCGGGGGGCCGCCCCGCGCCGGTCACGTGGTGGGCGTGGCCACCTTCGGTGGTGTGCTGCGCTCCTGGTTCGCCCACTTGATGAACAGCCCGGCCAGCACCGGCCACACCAGCGGCAGGTTGCCGATCTTCATGATCGCCCCGGCGGCCTGCTGGTCGTCGAGGGCGTCGAAGTCGTTGACCCGCGGCGCCAGCTCGTAGATGGCGTAGAGCGGCGTGTCGGAGAACGTGAGGAACCCGCCCGGCACCATCGGCACGAGCCCGGCGGCCAGGAACAGGTAGACGCCCCGGGCGGGCAGCGACGGCTTGAGCTCGTCGAGCGGCCCGCAGATCGGCAGCCACAGCAGCAGCCCGGACAGCAGCCAGGCCAGGTCGAGGGCGAACGACCCGAACTGGTTGGTGCGCAAGTTGTCGACGGTGATCGGGGCGTGGGTGATCAGCAGGACGGCGTTGAACACCAGCCCGGCGACCAGCGGCCTGGCCAGCACCGACACCGCCCGGTAGGCCCGCATCCTCGACAGCGCCCGCCGGAGCATCCACTCGGGCAGGCCGAGGACCAGCAGCGGCGCGGCCGCCGTGGAGTAGAGGACGTACTGCGCCATGTGGGCGGTCGCCAGGTAGCCGGCGCCGAGCGTGCCGAGCGGCCAGTCGGTCGACAGCCACAGCAGCGCCCACCCGCCGAGGAACGCCCAGCGCTTGCGACGGTTCGACGCCGGGTCGGACGTGGCCGGGGCGAGCCGCCAGGCCAGCAGGTACCCGACCAGCAGGAGGGCCATGAACAGCCAGATGCCGGGGTAGGCGCGGGGCGACCAGCTCCACGGTTCGGTGGAGGCGGAGCACCACCAGGTCACGAGCCCGCCCCCTCGTCGCCGGCCGAGCCGGCCGGGAACTCCTCCAGAAGCCGGGGCAGGTCCTCGACCCAGTCCTGCCGGCGGACGCCGAACGGGTAGGCGACGTGGGCCTGGTCGTCGGGCGTGTAGGCGAGGATCTGGGCGGCGTGGCCGACCTCGTACTCGCCGTCGGCGTCGGCCTCGGGGCGGACCGACCCGGCGACGAACGCGGCCCGCTCGGCGGCGGCGATCTCCTCGACGGACCCGGTGAGGCCGATGAAGTCCTCGTCGAAGTTGTCGAGCCACTCCCGCAGCCGTTCGGGCGTGTCGCGGGCGGGGTCGGTGGTCACGAACACCACCTTCGGCTGGGGCACGCCGGGCATGGCCAGCGCCCCCGAGAGGATCGACAGGTGCCCCGGGCAGACGTCGGGGCAGTGCGTGTAACCGAAGAACAGCAGGGTGAGCTGGCCCTTGGTCTCGGCGGCGAAGTCGAAGGGCCGGCCCTCGGTGTCGGTCAGCGTGAACTCCGGCCGGGGCGTGGGCTCCTGGAGGACGCCGTGCCAGCCGTCGTCGGGGTCGGTGCCGGCATCGTCGTCGTCGCCTGCGAGCACGGCCACGGCGCCGA
>DATCLV010000751.1:0-5276 GCA_036563745.1 Acidimicrobiales bacterium
TCCCGACGCTGTTCGCCTGGGTGTGGGGTGAGGACGAGGGCGAGGAGATCGACGACCTGGAGCCGGTGAAGACCCGGCTGCAGGTGGCGGTGCACCGGCTGAACCGGTCGCTGGGCGACCGCCGGGTGCAGCACCACAAGGACCGGGGCGCCTACCGGCTGGAGGTCGCCGAGGACGACGTCGACCTGCTGCAGTTCGAGCGCTGGGCCCGGGAGGCGGAGGTGCGGCTGGCCGCCGGCCAGCACGAGAGCGCCCGCACGTTCGCCGAGCAGGCCCTGGCCCTGGCGGTGGGCGAGCCGTTCGGCGACCTGGCGACCCGGCGGTTCCTGGGGCCGCGGGCCGACGAGCTGCGGTCGCGGCGGCGGGTGATCGAGGGCGTGCACGTCGAGGCGCTCCTGGCCACCGGGCACCCCGAGGAGGCGGTGCCGATCGCCGAGCGGCTGCGGGCCGAGGAGCCGTCCAAGCAGGGGTGGTGCGAGCTGCTGGCCCTCGCGCTGTACGGCAGCGGGCGGACCAACGACGCCGTGCGGGCGATCGCCCGCTACCGCGACGAGCTGGTCGACGTCGGCCTCGTCGAGCGCGACCGGCTCAACCGGCTGGAGCACGACATCCTCGACAACGACCCGGCCGTGGCCTGGGTGGTGCCGTCGGCGCCGCGGGCGCTGCTCGGCCGGGGCCGGCCGCTCGGCCCCAAGACCCTGCTGCTCACCCGGCTCGAGACCGTGCACCGCGGCGACGCCGGCGTCGTCGCCCACGGCTACCACCGGGCCGAGCTGCGGGCCGCCACCGCCGCCCACCACGGCTACCTCTTCGACGACGCCGGCTCCCGGCTCGGCGCGGTGTTCGAGCGGCCGATCGACGCCGTGCTGGCGGCCCGGGACGCGGTGGCGGCCCTGGCGGCGCTGGAGGAGGGGACGCGGCTGGTGCTGCGGCCGGCGGTCGCGGTCCACACCGGCGCCGGCGACCAGCGCACGCCCGGGGCGCTCGTCGCGGGGCGGGACCTCGGCTACGCCAGCGACCTGCGCGACGCCGCCCACCCCGGCCAGATCGTGGTGAGCGAGACCACCCGCCGGCTGGTGCTGGACGACCTGGAGGTCGACGTCGGCCTCGACTACATCGCCTCCTGGCAGCCGCCGGAGCGGCGGGCCGAGCGCGTCTACCAGCTCACCAACCCCGACCTGCCGGCCGGGTTCCCGCCGCTGCGGGGCGTGCCCGGCGCCGGGACGCCCCAGTACCGGACCAGCTTCGTCGGCCGGGAGCGCCAGATCGCCGACATCGCCCGGCGCCTCCGGCCCGGCGCCCTCGTCACGATCCTCGGCACCGGCGGCATCGGCAAGACCCGGCTGGCCGACGAGGTCGCCAAGCGGCCCCCGTTCGCCAAGGAGCCCCCGTACGGGGAGGGGCGGATCGAGGTCCGGTTCTGCGACGTGTCGCTGGCCGAGGACCGCGCCGAGCTGCACGAGAGCATCGCCCGCTGCCTCGGCCTCGGGAACCCGGCCGGCACCGACGTGCGGGGCCCGCTGGCCGAGGCGCTGAGCGCCTGGCCGGTGCTGCTGGTGCTCGACAGCTGCGAGCGCCGCCGCGACGACGTCGCCGAGCTGCTCGACGGCGTGCTCCGGGCCGACATCCCCGGGCGGGTGCTCGCCACCAGCCGGGCCGCCCTCGACATCGCCGGCGAGCAGGTCGTCGTCCTCGACCCGCTCGCCCTCGACGCCGAGGCCGACGGCGAGGTCGCCCCCGCCGTCCTCCTCCTCTGCGACCGGGCCGCCCGGGCCGGCGCCACCGCGGACCCCGACGACCCGGCGGTGGTGGAGCTGGCCCGGCGGCTCGGTGGCCTGCCCCTGGCGATCGAGCTGGTGGCCCGCCACCTGCGCTCGGCGAGCGCCGCGGAGGTCCTCGAGCACCTGCACGACTACGTGTCCGACGCCCACGGCCCCGAGTCGCTCCCCGAGCGCCAGCGCACGCTGCGGGCCACGTTCGCCTGGTCCGCCGACCTGCTCCGGGCCGCGCCCCGGCGGCTGCTGGCGGCCCTGTCGGTGCTCGACGGGCCCTGGTCGCTGGAGGCGGCCGAGGCGATCGCGCCCGCGGTCGACGTCGACCCCGACCAGGTCCTGCGCCTGGTGACCGAGCTGGTCGACCTGTCGATCGTCGAGGCCGCCACCCCGCCCAAGAGCCCGGCCCGCTACCGGATCTTCGACACGATCCGCACCTTCGCCGGCGAGCACCTCGACGCCCTGGGCCGCCGGGGCGCGGCCGCCGACCGCCACGCCGAGCACTTCATCGCCCTCGCCGAGCAGGCCGCCCGGCACCGGTGGGGACCCGACGAGGCGGCCTGGGTGGGTGCCGTGTTCGCCGAGCTCGACAACATCCGGGCCGCCCGCCGCCACCTCGTCGACGCCGCCCGCTGGAACGACGCCGCCCGGCTCGTCGCCGCCCTCGACGAGGTCATGGTCGGGCGCATGGAGGTCGGCAAGTGGGCCGTCCACCTGTGCGAGGCGGGGAAGATCAGCGGCCCCCTGCAGGCCAGGGTCCAGGGCATCGCCGCCACGGCGTGCATGAACCAGGGCCGCCTGGAGGAGGCGCTGGCCCTCGCCGAGACCGCGCTCGCCGCCGACGCCGCCGCCGGCGGTCCCGAGCGCGCCTGGCGGGCCCGGAACGTGATGGCGATGGCGGGCCTCGCCCTCAACGCCGTCAACGCCCTCGACAACCAGCCGGGCCGGCCGTTCGCGTGGGGCCCGCACATCCGCGCCCTGGAGGCGATCAGCGACACCAGCGGCCAGCCGTTCCCCCGGGCCCTCGCCCTGTGGAACCGGGTGTTCCTCGCCACGCTCACCGAGCGCCACGACCTCGCCGAGGCGCCCGCCCGCCGGCTCCTCGAGCTCGCCGAGCGCCACGACAATCCGACCATGCGGGCGATGGGCCTCGTCGCCTGCGGCCGCATCGCCCGCTGGCAGGGCGACCTCCACCGGGCCCGCGACCTGTTCCAGCAGGCCCTGGGCGCCGCCGAGGCCGTGCAGAACCACCTCATGGTCGACCACGCCCGCCAAGACCTCGCCCAGCTCGCCGACATCGGCGAGACGGGCGAGGCCGCCGACCGCCGTGCTGCCCTGGCGGCGCTGGTGCCCGTGGCCCGCAGCCACATCCTCACCGGCAACGTCAGCCAGCAGCTCCAGACCGCCGTCCACATAGCCACGCACCTGGCCGGGCTCGGCCACCTCCTCCCCGCGGCGACGGCGCTGGTCCGGCTGGACCAGACGCCGATGTCGGGCACCCCGGGCTTCAGCGACGAGGTCCGCGACGTGCTCGACCGCCTCGACGAGGACGACCGCGCCACCGCCCTGCGCGACGGCGCGGCCACGGCCCTCCCCCGGGTGCTCCCCGACCTGCTCCAGGTCGTGGACGAGGTGTTGCAGCAGCAACAGGAGGACCCCCGTTGACCATCGACGACCCCCGTTCCGAGGCCCCCGGCTTCGAGGACGCCCCTTGCACGGACCCCACCGTCGACCTTTCCCGCTCCGACCACCACGCCCTCGCCCCCGGCGCCGACGACGGCGGCGCCGACGACCCCGACCCCGGCGCCGGCGCCGGCCGCTCCGGCCCCAACGGCAACGGCAACGGCAACGGCGCTTCCGGCGGTGCCCGCAGCGGCGCCGGTGACGGCCCGTCGCCCGACGCCTGGTCGGGCGGCGACGGCCGGCCGAGCGACGCCCCGCGGCGCGGCGACCGGCGGCCGGGGGCCCCGTGGCCGACCGACGAGGAGCTCGACGCCCTGCGCCTCGCCGGCGACCCGCCGGCCGACGCCGTGGCGATCGCCCTGCTCACGGCCTACGGCGCCGACGCCGCCGACGAGAACGAGGTGGTGGCCCGGGCGATCCGGTCGATCATGGGCGGCCCGGCATCGCCCGACGACGCGGTGCTGACCTGGCTCACCGACGGGCCGACCCCGCCGGACTGGACCGACCCGGCGAAGGTCTCGGCGGGCCAGGAGCTCTTCGAGCGGTGGACCCTGCCGATCGCCACGTGCCTGTTCTGCGCGGCGCTGCCGACCACGCTGGCCGCGCCCCACGGCGCCGCGGTGCTGGCGGCCACGTCCCACCTGGGGCGGCCCCGGCAGGTGGCGGCCCGGCTGGCCGGCACCGGGCGGATGCTGTTCGACGCCCTCACCCCCACCACGCCCTGCTCGCTGGAGCCCGGCGGCCAGGGGCACACCAGCATCCTGTGCGTGCGGCTCCTCCACGCCGTGGTGCGGCAGGCGCTCCTGGCGGGCCGGGGCCCCGAGCCGTGGGACGAGCGCCACGGCACCCCGATCAACCAGGAGGACCTGCTGGGGACGCTGCTGGTGTTCTCGGTGACGGTCCTCGACGCCCTGGCGAAGCTCGGCATCCGGGTGCAGCCCGGCGAGGCCGAGGCGTGGCTGCACACCTGGTCGGTGGTCGGGTCGCTGATGGGCGTCGACGAGGCGCTGCTGCCGCTCACGCTCGACCGGGCGCCGGCGCTGGCCGCCCGGGTCGCCGGGCGCCAGATCGGCCCGGGTCCCGACGGCCCCCGCCTGGCGGAGCCGCTGTACCGGGAGATGCGGGCCGCGATGCCGCCGGGCCTCCGGAGCCTGCCCGACGCCCTCACCTGGCACCTCGTGCCCGAGGTCGCCGGGCTGCTCGACATCCCCCGCCCGGACCGGGTGGCCCGCCGGTGCGTCCGGGCCGCCGGGACCGCCGCGACCGTCGTCCAGCGGGTGCCCTGGCTGCGGCGGCTCGCGGTCGGCCCCGGCTCCCGGGTGGGGCGACGGGTCCTGGTCCGGCTCATGAAGGAGGAGCTGGGCGACGACCGGCCCCCGACCCTCGTCGAGGCCTCGGCCCTGCGCGCCGCCGCGGCCCGGGGCGGCTGGACCGCCTCCCGCCTGCGCCGCCTCCCCGGCGCCCGGCGGCGCGCCGCCCTCGACGTCCAGGCGCTGGTCGGCACGCCGGCCATCCCGCCGCTGGTGGACGCGGCGGCGATCGAGGCCATCGCCACCGAGGGCTACCCGTTCTGGGAGCCGGTCGAGGACATGGTGATCCGCAACCGGCGGATCACCACCGCCTACGCCGAGCTGTCGCGGATGCTGGCCCGGACGATCGCCGGGCCCGGTGGCCGGTGGGACACCAACTGGTGCACGTTCGCGTCGTGGACCTCGGCCACCGTGGGCCGCCACATCGCGACGATCCCGCCCCGGGCGGCGCGGGGCGGGCGGGGTCGTCGGGGTGGCTCCGGCGGTCCGTCGCCCCTCCCCGGTGCTCCCG
>DATCLV010000753.1:0-3945 GCA_036563745.1 Acidimicrobiales bacterium
CACCGCTCGAACACCGACCGCTCGGGCAGCCGGTAGAAGGCGTTGTTCACCTCGACGCAGTCGAACCGGGTGGCGTAGTGCTCGAGCCAGCGCCGCTGCGGCACACCCTCGGGATAGACCACCCCGCGCCAGTCCTTGTACTGCCACCCCGACGTCCCGACGCGCACACCCACACCCCACTCCTTCCCGGCACGGTGCCGGTTGAGCGGACGGATCCGCCCAACCGGCGGGTCGTGCGGTGCGAGCCCGGGTCGCCGGGTGTCAGGCGGTGAGCTCGCGGATCTTGGCCTGGAACGCCTCCTGCTCGGCCGTGGGGCCGCCGCCGGCCTGCATGGCCATCAGCTTGGTCATGTCGCCCTCGACCTTGATCTGGCCCGACATGAACGCCTGCATGCCCGCCTGCTGGTTGCCGTCGATGAACATGGCCTTGGCCACGTCGTAGGGAACGGTCAGCTTCGTCGGCGCGTCGTCGACCAGTCCCCGCTCGAACTGGCCCCCGGCCATGTGGATCTCACGGTCACCGTCGGGGCCACCGGCCACGACGATGTTGAGCTTGAGGTCCTTCATGGCGGGCGACGGCTCCGGGGCCTCGTCGCGCAGGCCCTCGACGGCGTCGAACCAGTCGTCCGACAGGAACACGTGTGCCATTGGTCATATCCCCCGTAGGTCACCTTCCGTCCGGTCGAGGCGACCGGCGGGCGAGACCCTATCCGCGGGTCCCGGCGAACTCGACCGGTAGCGGCCTGTGCACGGGATATTTTTGCATTCCCCATGCGACTGACCGCCGAGCAGCTGAACCGCGCCCCGCTCGCCCGCCAGCTGCTGCTCCGGCGGGAGCCGGTCGCGGCCGCCGACGCCGTCCGCCGGATCGTCGCCCTCCAGGCCCAGGAACCGGCGTCGCCGTACCTCGCGCTGTGGGCCCGGGTCGACGGCTTCGACCCCGCCGACCTCGACGCCGCGCTCGCCGGCGGCGCGGTCGTGAAGGCGACGCTGATGCGGATCACCCTCCACGCCGTGGTCGCCGACGACTACCCGGCGTTCCACGAGGCGATGGTCGCCAACCTGCGGGCGTCCCGGCTCAACGACAAGCGCTTCAAGGCGACCGGCCTCACGCCCGCCGACGCCGACGCCCTCGTCCCCCACCTGCTCGACCTGGTCGCCGAGCCCCGCACCAAGGACGAGATCGAGGCCCGGCTCGGCGAGATCCTGGGCACCGAGCCCCACCAGCACGTGTGGTGGGCGCTGCGGACGTTCGCCCCGCTGGTCCACGCCCCCACCGGCGGGCCGTGGTCGTTCGGGCGGCCGGGGGCGTTCCGCGCCGCCCCGGTCGCCCCGGCCGTGCCGCCGCGCCCCACGCCGGAGGAGGCGCGGGCGCAGCTCGTGTGGCGCTACCTGGAGGGCTTCGGACCGGCCACCCAGGCCGACTTCGCCCGCTTCGCCCTCCAGCGCCGCCCCGCCACCGCCGCGGCGTTCGCCGCGCTGGGCGACCGGCTGGTCCGCCACGAGGGGCCGGACGGCGAGGAGCTGTACGACGTGCCCGGCGGCGCCCTGCCCGACGGCGACACCCCCGCCCCGGCCCGGCTGCTGCCCATGTGGGACAGCACCCTGCTGGCGTGGGACGACCGGCGGCGGATCGTCGACGACGGGCACCGGCCGCTGGTGGTCCGCCGCAACGGCGACGTGCTGCCGACGCTGCTGGTCGACGGCCGGGTGGCGGGCGTGTGGCGGACCGTCGAGGGCGGCATCGAGGCCACCGCGTTCCGGCCGCTGCCCGACGACGCCTGGTCGGCGCTGGCCGCCGAGGCGCGGAGCCTTCTCGCCCTCCTCGCCGAGCGCGACCCGGTCCCGTACCGCCGCTTCGACCGCTGGTGGAGCGACCTCCCGGCCGCCCAGGTCGAGGTCCTCCCCGCCTGACCGCCCGCCGGCGGTGGGGCCGGACCCCGGCCACCCCGTCGCGCCCCGTCGCGTCCCGACCCGTCCCGTCCGGAACCTCGTCCCGAAGCATCGGCCGCCCGAACGCTCCGGTCACTCCGGGAGGCCGGCATCGACGCAGGGGGCGCGTCCCGGGCGATCCGGGTGGCGCCTACGCTCCCGCCGGTGGCAGCTCCTCACAACCCCACGGGCTTCTCACAGGTCGGCGGCACCGGCTGGTCCGACACCGTCGCCGGCCTCGGCGACCGCACCATGCGGCGCCCGGAGCCCCGCTTCGGCATCGGCCTCGCCGGGATCGGCATGCTCATGGCGATCGTCGGCGTCCTGGTGTGGGCCGGCGACACCGCCGCCTCCAGCGCGGAGGACACGGGCGACGCCGACACCACCCTCGGCGTGATCCTGTCGCTGGTGGTGATCGGCACCGGCGTCGGGCTCATCCTCCGCTTCCGCACGGGGCCCCTGGCGAACGCCGGTGTCGTCGCCTCGGCGCTGGGTGTGCCGCTGCTGCTCGGCTTCGCCACCTTCGACGTGTCGTCGTCCTCGGGCAGCGTCGTCTTCGAGCTGCCCTTCTCCGTCGACGCCATCGCCATCATGTCGATCGCCGCCTGGCTCGGCGCCTACCTGTGGCTGCCGCACGCCCGCGGCCGCTCCTTCTACCTGGGCGCCACCACCGTCTTCGCCTGGCTCTACCTGGCCGAGAAGGTGGAGGAGGGCGCCGCCGGGTACCTCGGCACGCTGCCGTTCAGCGCCTTCCTGTACCCGTTCCAGGCGTTCGCGTCGGAGCTCGGCAGCCAGGAGGAGCTCCTCGTCCTCCCCGACGCCTCCACGGTGGGCTGGCTCTCGCTGCTCGTCGGGCTCGGGTACTACGGCGCCGCCGTCGCCCTCGACCGGAACGGCCGGCGGGGCGCCGCCACCCCGTTCGCGGCCGTGGGCGCGGTCATCGTGCCGATCGCCGTCGCCCACCTCGGCGAGGACCTCGACGCGGTCGGCTGCGGGATCCTCCTGGTGCTGATCGGCGCGGCGCTCGCCGTCTACGGCGCCACCCAGGGCCGGCGGTTCACCACCTGGGGGTGGTGCGTCGGCATCGGCGTCGGCGTGCTGCTGGTGATCAGCGAGATCGCCGAGGACAGCGCCACCACGTTCGGGCTCTCGGCCATCATCCTGGGGGCCGGCGTGGTCATCCTCTCCCACGTGGTGATGGCGCACCTGGCCGAGCCCGACGAGATGACCCCGGGGCCCAGCACGTTCAACCGGGGCCCGAAGCTGCCGCCGGGGGCGTGGGGCGGTCCGGGTCAACCGGGGTACCCGGGCTACCCGGGCTACCCGGGGGCCCAGGGTGGCTACCCGCCGCCGGACGGACCGGGGCATCCGGGCACGCCGGGCACGCAGGGCGCACCCGGGTACCCGGCGCCGGGCCCGGCGGGGTACCCGCCCCAGCCGCAGCAGCCGCCACAGCAACCGCCGCCGTCGCTGGAGCCGGGCACCCAGTTCTGACCGGCCGGCCCCGGCCGGTCCCGGCCGGCCCGCCGCCACGCGCGCCCCTCAGGCCGGCAGCGGCACCGATCCCTGGTGGACCGCGGCGTGGGCCCGGTCGCGCAGGTGGTTGGCCTCGGCGTCGGTGAGGGTCCGCTCGTAGGGGCGGATCACCAGCCGGACCAGCACGTTCTTCTGCCCGGGGCCGAGGCCCAGCCGCTCGATCGCCGCGGGCGGCAGGTCGTCGGCCGGCGTCTCCGACAGGATCTCCACCGCCTCCAGCAGCTCGGCGTCGTCGCCCAGCGCGGCCCGGACCCGGTCGCCCAGGTCCTCGGCGGTGTCGTCGGCGGCGACGGCCACCGACAGGTCCCGCCGCACCGGGGGCAGGTGCGACACCGGGCGGTAGGGGTCGAGGTCGTTCAGCTGCTCGGCGACCCGGGGGTCGGTGCTGCGCAGGAGCCGGATGTCGGGCATGCCCTTGCGGACCATCGCCAGCCGGTCGAGACCGAGGCCCATGGCGAGGCCGGTCCACTCCCGCGG
>DATCLV010000764.1:0-13304 GCA_036563745.1 Acidimicrobiales bacterium
GGGCGAGCTCGTCGCCGCCGAGCGGGTCGACGCCGACGACGAGGCCTGAGCCCGGATCGGGGCGGGGTCAGGACGGGAGGGCGGCGAAGAGGTCGACGCCGTTGCCCTCGGGGTCGCGGAGCACGGCGTAGCGCTGGCCCCAGAAGGCGTCCCAGGGGGCGAGGTGGCCGTCGTAGCCGGCGTCGACCATGGCGGTGTAGGTCGTGTCGACCTCCTCCGGGCTGTCGCACTCGAAGGCGATGGTCATGGGCGGCCCGCCGCCGGTGGGCGGGGTCCAGTCCGGGTCGAACGACCGGACGGTGTCGGCGGCGTCGAACAGCAGCCGGACACCGCCGGGGAGCGTGACCTCGACGTGCGGCGCCTCGTCGGCGTCGGCGGGGACGTCGACGCCCAGGGCCCGGTAGAAGCCCAGCGTGCGGGGGAGGTCGGTGCAGACGATGCCGAAGGCGTTGATGCGGGGTGGCATGCGGTCACCGTACGGAGGGGTCGCCGCGGGGGTCTTGAACGGATCGGACGTCGCTGCTCGCAGCAGGTCGAAGGGCGGGGGAGGTTGGTGTTCGACTTTTACCGATATATCGTCAACACATCGTCGATAGATGATCGATAGACAGGAGACGCATCTTGCGAACCTTTCCACGACCTCATGACCCCCGCGCCTTCGGTCCCTCTCGCCGTGGCGGCCGCGACGCCCGCCGGGGCGCCGGCCGGGGTGGACGCCCCGGCTTCGACCCGTGGGACCCGGTGTTCGGGTCCGGCCCCTTCGGCCCGTTCGGTCGGGGCCCGGCCGGCCGGGGACGCGCCGGGGGCGGCCGCCGGGGGCGGCGCGGCGACGTCCGCGCCGCCGTCCTGGCCCTCCTCGCCGAGCGCCCCATGCACGGCTACGAGATGATCCAGGAGCTCGACGCCCGCACCGGCGGCATCTGGCGCCCCAGCCCGGGCTCGATCTACCCGACGCTGCAGCTCCTCGAGGACGAGGGCCTCATCGTCAGCGAGCAGGCCGACGGCCGGAAGCGCTTCACGCTCACCGACGCCGGCCGGGAGGCGGCGACCACGGCGACCCAGCGGCCCCCGTGGGCCGACGTCGCCGACGCCGACGCCGTCAGCGCCGTCCGGGAGATCCGCGAGGCGGTCGGCGGCATCCTCAACGCCCTCCGCGAGGTGGGCGTCGCCGGCACCGACGGGCAGCGGGCGCAGGCGCTCGACCTGCTCAAGGCGACGAAGCGGAAGCTGTACGCCATCCTCGCCACCGAGGAGCCCGAGTCGACGGCGACCGCCGGCACCGAGCCGACCGCCGACGCCGACACCGACGCCGACACCGACGCCGACGTCGACCCCGAGCCCGGGTCGTGACACCCCGTCGGGGGCCACGGCCGGGGCCGGGGCACCCGGCGAGCACGGATGCCGGGTGCCCCGGGGCACCGACCGACCGGCTCCCGACCAAAGGACCGGTCGGCCGACGGCGGCTTGCCACCTGCCGCCCACCGTCCGGAGCCCCAGCGCCCCGGGCGGCGGGCGGTGGCAGGCGGTGGCAGGCGATCGGTGCGTCAGCAGGAGGCGACCGGTGACCAGGTGGTCCCCGAGCCCCGCAGCGACGTCGTCTCCCACGTGAGGCCGAGGTAGGCGTTGCTGCCCGCGGCCCAGGCGAAGATCAGGAAGCTCGTCGCCCGCCCGGCCGTCACGTGGGCCGAGTTGACCGCGGTGACGCACTGCTCGCCGGGGCCGGGGCCCGGACCGGGGCCGGGCTCGCCCGCCAGCGCCCGGAGCCGGGCGTTGGTCTCGTAGGCGGTCCACGCCGGGTCGGCGGCGAGGCCGGGGTTGGTGCCGACGAACACGTCGCGGGCGGTGGTGTCGCCCATGAGCTGCCAGCGGAACCACGCCGTGAGCGGGCCACGGAACCCGCCGGCGTCGCCGACGGGCACGAAGTGCGACGCCCCGCCGAGCTCGGCGTAGCCGGCGGCGATGCTCACGCCCGTGTAGCGGCTGCGCACGGAGCTGGGCGACACGATCGTGTCGCTCTGCCCGGCGAAGAACATGGCGGTGTCGCCGTCCTGCAGGCCGACCTGGTTGCCGGACCAGGGCTGGAGCGGCGCGGTGGTCTTCACCGCGGTGCTCTTGGCGGCGTTGATGGCCCCGCCGCCGCCCTGGGAGTGCCCGGTGCTGCCCACGTTGGCGGTGTCGACCCGCTGGTAGAAGCGGTTGCCGGCCTGGCCGTTCCACTGGGTGAGCTGGGTGAGGCCCTGGAGCATCTCGTTGCCGCTGCCGGCGTTGGTGGTGTTGGCGGCGGCGACGATGAAGCCGTGCGAGGCGAGGTGGCGGAGCAGCCCGTCGTAGACCGACGGGGTGGTGCCGGTGCCGTTGCCCCACAGGATCACCGGGTGCCGGGTGCAGCCGTTCGACCCCAGGTCGGTCGGGCTGTAGTAGGTGGTGGCCGACTCGCTCTGGACGGTGACGGCGAAGGGCCCGGTGCCGGCGAAGTCGGTGCCGACGGTCGGGCAGCCGTTGGTCTGAGCCTCGGCCGGTGCCGGCGAGACGCCGAGCACGGCCGCGGCGGCCATCGCCACCGTGAGGAGGAGGCGCAGGGGCCTCCTGTGGCGCGTGGTCATCGTGAACTCCCCCCAATCCGAGGACGCACTGTTGACGTCAGACCCGAATTTCGCGGAGTTGTTGACCCGCGTCAAGCGGATGTCTGAGCTGCTGAGTCACCTGTGCCAGCGAGACGGCACGCCGCCGAGTCGAACCTGCCCCCGGAACGGGGAGCCGGCTCCCCGTTCCGGGGGCAGGTTCGGAGTCGTGGCGGACCGCGGCACGCTCGCCGACCACGGATCCCCGGCGATCGACGGGATCTACGGTGGTGTGATGGCAGTCACATCCGTGCGGCGGTTGCGCCAGGTGGCGCTCCACGCGGCCGACCTCGACCGGGCCGTCGCCTTCTACCGCGACGTGCTCGGCGTCCCCTTCGTGGCCCGCTTCGACCCGCCGGGCCTGGCGTTCTTCGACGTCGGCGGCGTGCGCCTGCTGCTGGAGGCCGGGGCGCCGCCGTCGTTGCTGTACCTGGGCGTCGACGACATCGCCGCCGCCCACGCGGCCCTCGGTGAGGCCGGGGTCGAGCTGGTCGGCGAGCCGCACGTGATCTTCCGCGACGACGAGGGTCGCTTCGGCGAGCCCGGCACCGAGATCTGGCAGGCCGGCTTCCGGGACAGCGAGGGGAACCTGGTCCTGCTGGAGGAGGGCCGCGCCCCGGCGACCACGTAGCGTGCCGGTGTCCTGATTGAGCGTAGGCGTCATCGGGCATAGGCGGGGCGTGCCGATACGCAGGTGGCTCAGGTCGAGGGCGTCCCGGCGGCTCGCGGCAGGTGCGCACCTGCAGGTGCTGAGCCGGGTCGCGGGGGAGATCGCCGACGGCGACATCACCGGCCTGGTGGTGCTCGACGTCGCCCGCAGCCTGGTCGACCTCCTCGACCTGCGCGACTGCGAGTTCCAGCTGCCGCCCTTCGTCGACGACGACCTGCCGTGCCTGCGGCGCGACGGGCGGCTGGAGCTGCAGGGGACGGTGTGGGACCCGGCGACGATCGGGTTCCCGCCCGGCGGGTTCCTGGTGCCGGTGGTGGCCCGGGGGTGCATCGAGGGCCGCTACCGCTGCACGCCCCGGGGACGGCGGCGGGTGTCGGCGGAGCGGGTGGTCGTGGCGCTCACCCTCGCCGACCAGACCGCGTCCGCGCTCCTCCTCGACTCGGTCGCCTGACCCGCACCGGCGACGGCCACGACCCCGAGCCTGCCCCCGAAACGGGGAGCCGGCTCTCCGTTTCGGGGGCAAGTTCGGTCCAGGGGTGGCTCGAGTCCGGGGGTCTCAGGCCGTGGTGAGTTGGCGTTGGAGCTGGAGCGTGGTGGTGGACGGGTCGACGCCGAGGTCGGCGAGGGCGTCGAGGCAGAGGCCGAGGAGCCGGTGCGCAGCAGAGCGGTCCTGGCGTTGCAGCGCCACCCGCACGAGCACCGCGTAGGCGTCCTCCCGCCAGGCGTCGGCGGCCAAGGCCCGGTGGGCGACCGCCTCGGCCCGGTCGGTGTCGCCGTCGGCCAGCAGCAGCTGGGCGGCCCGCACCGCCGAGTCGAGGAACCGGCTCCGGTAGTGGGCGCGGGGGAGCTCGAGCCACTCGGCGTCGAGGTCGGCGCACAGGTCGCCCCGGTACAGGTCGACCGCCGCCAGGTGGTGCGCCAGCGCCGCCCCGCTGCCGGGCTCCTCCCGGTCGGCGGCGACGGCGGCGGCGTGGTGGGCCTCGAAGTCGTCGACGTCGATGCGCAGGTGGTCGCCGGTGACGAGCCGCATCGTCGGCCCGTCCAGCCGCACCAGGTAGGGCGGCTCTCCGGGGCCCCGCCACGGCTCCAGCAGCCGCAGCAGCCAGTTGAGGGTCACGGCGAGGTTGTTGCCGGCGGCCCGCTCGTCGCGGTCGGGCCACAGCGCGGCCATCACCCGGCTGCGGGTGGTGGTCCGCTCGTCGACGAGGAACGCCAGCAGCTCCCGCACCCGCTGGCGGCGCAGGTCGGGGTCGACGACCTCCTCGGCGCCGGCCTCGCCGCCCGGCTCGTCGCCGGCCGCGTCGCCACCGCCCGCACCGAGGCGCCGCACCTCCAGGTGGCCGAGCAGCAGCAGCCGGGTGGCGATCGGCGGCGGCGCCGGCGCGGCGGCCAGCAGCGCCCGGGCGGGCTTCGACGGCGTGGGCGCCTCGGCGAGCGCCCGCAGGGCGTCCCGGCCGGGCGGGCCCAGCAGGTCGAGCAGGGCGACGCCCTCGTGCCGGCCGACCGCCGTCAGCCCCGCCGCCAGCTCGGCGGCGTGGCGGAAGTGGAGCAGCGACCGCACGACCGGCAGCGGCGGCAGCTGGGCCGTGCGCAGGTGCTCGCTGCAACCGGTGGTGCGCTGCTCGACGACCAGCGCCGCCAGGTCGCGGGCGACGGCGTGCGCGCCGGTGAGCTCCGCCGCGTCCCAGTGGGCGCGGGCCTCGGGGGCGAGCACGTAGGTGAGTGCCAGCGAGTGCCGCCACCAGCGGCGCAGCATGCTGCGGTCGATGCCCCAGCGGCTGTTGATCGTGTGGACCAGCGTGATCCGGGCCGTCTCCTCGTCGCCCTCGGCGACCAGCACGGCGATCGTGGCCAGCATGGTGAGCACCGGCAGCGGCGTGCCGACCCGGGACGGCAGCAGCGTCCGCAGCTCGTTGAGCATGGCCCGGGCCGTGGCGGTGCGGCCGGCGTAGGCGTACATGACGGTGGCGATCGACATGCCCGGGTGGACCATCGGCGCCGAGCCGGTGGCGCGGGCGTCGTCCATCACCCGGGGGAGCTCGGCGACGACGTCGTCGAGTTCTCCGAGCGCCTGGCGCGACATGAGGCCGATGCCCTCGACGAACCACCGCAGCGACGGGTCGACGTCGGGGAGGACCCGCTCGACGATGGCGCCGGCGGTCTCGGGGTCGCCCTTCGTGTAGTGGATGGCGGCCTCGACCGCGCCGGCCAGGACCCGGCTGAGCGGCGGCAGCGCCCGCGCGTCGAGGCGCTCGAGGTGCTCGAGCACCCCGTCCTCGTCGCCGGCCACGTCGGCCACGAACGCCGAGCGCAGGGTGACCAGCTCGCGGGCGCCGGGGTGGCCCTCGGCGGCCAGCGCGGCGATGCGGGCGGTGAGGCTGTCGCGGACGGTCTTGTCCTGGCGGAGCCACGACACCATCGCCAGCTGGGCGATGGCCGCCACCTCGGCGTCGTCGTCGCCGGCCTCCCGGCAGGCCTCGACCGCGTGCTCGAGCGCGGGGGTGGCCTGGGTGGGCGCGGTCATCACCGTGCGGAACGCGGCGGCGAGGATGCCCGGGGGCGACGCCCGCACCTCGGCGGGGCAGGCGGCCATCCAGCGGGAGAGCAGGCCGGCGGGCAGCCGGTCGCTCGACAGGCACGCCGCCCGCAGCACGTCGGGCACGGCGTCCCACAGGCCCCCGGTCTGGAGCAGCGTGAAGGCGTCGTCGAAGCTGCCCCGCTCGACCAGGTGGGCGGCGGCCCGGCGCCGGACGGACGCCCGCTCGGCGTCGGCCAGGTCGAGCTGCGGGGCGGTGCGCCACAGGTCGTGGGGGACGTACCAGCCGTTGGCCCGGCGGTCGACCAGCGGGACCCCACCGATGGCGGCGTCGAGGTCGACGGGCCCGCCGAGGGCGGCCTCGGCCAGCTCGGCGTCGGCGCGGCCCAGCTCGCAGACCACGGCGAGGATCTGCCGCCGGTCGGCGCCGAGCGGGTCGAGCACCTGCTCCCAGAGGTAGGAGCCGGTGAAGTCGGGCCCGGCGCTGGCGATCAGCTCGGCCATGGCCGGCCAGCCGCCGGTGTGGCGGAGCGCGCCGAGCTGGATGCCGCGGCGCAGGGCGAACCCGGTGAGCTCGTCGGGGGAGAACCGGAGCTGGTCCTCGCGGATCTCGACGACCTCGCCCCGGGCCCGGTGCCGGTTGAGGGGCACCGGCGGCGTGGTCCGGCTGGCGAACACCAGGTGCCCGTTGGTGGGGAGGACGTCGACCAGCTCGGCCAGCCAGTCGGCGCCGGGCGAGCCGGCCGGCAGCAGGTGCAGGTCGTCGAGGACGAGGCAGGCGTCGGTCTCGGCCCGCTGGAGGAGCGCGGCGGCGACCTCCCGGGGCGTGGCGATGCCGTCGCGGTCGTGCGGTGGGGCCGGGCGGCGCTCCCGGCGGTGGGGGCGGTCGGCGCCCGGGCCCGGTTCGGCGCTCCCGTTCGGCTCGACGTCCGAGGCGCGCGCCGTGCTGTCACCCTCGTCGGCCGACCGGGCACCCGGCCGGGCCCGGCCCGCCCCGAGCAGGGCGTGGAGGTAGGCGGCCGCCGGTCGCCGCGGCTGCGGCCGGGGCGGCGCGGTCGGGCCCCGGTGGGGGCAGCGGGCCAGCGCGGTGGTGACGGCGTGGGCGAGGTGGCCGGCGTCGGCGTCGGACGCCTCGATGGTCAGCCAGATGTCGTCGCCCCGGGGCGCGAGCCGGTTCTCGGCGATGGCCTGGGCGAGCAGCGTGGTCTTCCCCAGGCCCGGACCGCCCCGCAGGCACACCACCCGGTGCTGCCAGCGTTGGTTCAGCGTGCGCAGCAGGCGCGGGCGGGGCAGGAGGTCGGCCCGTGGCTCCGGCGCCTCGTACCGGAACGAACGAGACATGACACCGCACAGTAGGCCCTCCCGCACGGCCGGGAGGCCAGGTGGCGGTACTTCTGGCGACGTCTGGCGGGACTTCTCAGGACGGGAGGCGGGCGGCACGGAGCGCGGCGCGGCGGACCTTGCCGGCCTCGTCGCGGAGGCCCTCCTGCACCAGCTCCCACGTGCGCGGCACCTTGTAGGCGACGAGCCGCTCGCGCACGAAGGCGCGCAGCTCGTCGGCGTCGACCGCGCCCTCGTCGGCTTCGACGATGGCGTGGGCCCGCGACCCGAGGTCGTCGTCGGGCAGGCCGATCACCGCGCACGACCGGACCTTCGGGTGCTCGTTGATGGCCGCCTCGACCTCGGCCGGGTAGATGTTGGCGCCGCCGCTCAGGATCATGTCCTGCATCCGGTCGGCCAGGTAGAGGTAGCCGTCCTCGTCGACCCAGCCCAGGTCGCCGAGCGACTCCCAGCCGCCCTCCCGGGTGCGGGCCTCGGCGCCGACGTAGCGGTACGTGGGCCGGTCCCGGCCGGAGCGCAGCCACACCTCGCCGACCGTCCCGGGCGGGACGGGCTCGCCCTCCTCGTCGAGGATCAGCACCTCGCCGGCGAGCGGCCGGCCCACCGAGCCCCGGTGCTCCAGCCACTCGCGGCCGGAGATCACGGTGGCGACCTGGGCCTCGGTGCCGGCGTAGAGCTCCATGACCACGTCGGGCCCCAGCCAGTCGATCCACTCCTGCTTGAGCCAGGGTGGGCACGGCTCGGCGAGGTGCCAGACGGTGCGCAGCGACGACAGGTCGTGGGCCAGGCGCTCCTCGTCGGGCAGCCGGGAGATGCGCTTCATCATCGTGGGGACGACGTAGACGATGTCGGCTCGGTGGGCGGCGATGAGGCGCAGGGTCTCGGCGGCGTCGAAGCGGGGGAGCAGCACCACGTGGTTGCCCCACAGCAGGGCCTGGAGCGACCAGACGACGGGCCCGTTGTGGTACAGCGGGCCGGGCATCACCATGCAGCCGTCCGGCTGGATGCGCAGGCCGGGTCGGGCGTCGGTGTCGAAGGTGGCGGGGTCGCCGGCGACGATCAGCTTGGGGCGACCGGTGGAGCCGCCCGAGGTCGGCGCCTTCCACGCGGGCGAGACGACGTCGGGGAGCGGCTCGGCGTCCTCGGCGGCGCCCGCGTCGGGCCCGTCGGGGACCTCCCAGCTGTCCGGACCGAGGACGGCGGCCGGGTTCGCCAGCTCGACGATGGCCGCCAGCTCGCGGGGTGGGAGCTTGGGCGACACCGGCTGGGGGATCGCCCCGAGCTTCCAGGCGGCCACCGCGGCGACGACCCATTCGACGCTGTTGGGCAGGGCGATCGTCACCATGTCGCCGAGGCCGACGCCCCGGCGTCGGAGGTGGCGGGCCAGCTGGTCGGCCCGGGCCTCGAGCTGGGCGCGGGTGACGGTGTCGGCGCCGCAGGTGACGGCGGGGCGGTCGGGGTCGGCGGCGGCGAGGTCGGCGAGGCGGCGGGGGAACGAGACGACGGGCATCAGCGCCACCCGTCCCGCGTCCCGCGCCCGGTCGGTCCCCCCGTGCGCCGAGGCGTTGGCGTCGCGTCGGTCACGGGGCCACGGTAGGCGGCCCTGCCGCCGCGACGCCCGTCGAGGCCGGGCGGTGGGCCGGGCTGCGAGGCCGGGCGGTGGGTCAGGCGGTTGGGCGGTGTCGGCCCGTGGTCAGCCCGTGGCGGTGCCCGGCGGCTCGTCGTCGCCCGAGTGCGCGGGGTCGGGGTCGGCGAAGGTGGGCTTGCGGTGGCGGGGGTCGTGCTCGGGGAGGAGCCCGTCGGCCTCGGCCTGCTCACGGGTGCGCCGGATGTGGTCCTCGAGCTCGTCGAGCTTGTGCTGCATCTCGTCGGGGGATGGGGTCATGCGCGTCGGCTACCCGCTGGGCGGCGGGCCGACACGCGGGCGCCCCCGGGCCCGGCGCCGCGCCCGGACCGGGACGCGATCGGGGCCCGGGCGGACTGCCCGGGCCCCGAGGTAAACGTCGGCCGCGGCGCGGGACGCGCCGTGGAGGGGGACACGGCGGAGGGGGTCACGCGGCCGACGAGGTGGCGTCGATGGCGCGGTTCGCCCCGGCGCCCACCGTGATCTTCCGCGGCTGGGCCGTCTCGGCGACGGGCACCCGGATCGTCAGGACACCCTTGTCGTAGTCGGCCTCCAGCCGGGAGGTGTCGAGGCTCTCGCCCAGCAGCACCCGGCGGGTGAACGTGCCGTGGGGCCGCTCGGCGGCGAGGACCTCGTCGCCGTCCTCCCGCTGCCACTCGCGGGTGGCGCTGATGGTGAGCGTGTCGCGCTCGACGGTGAGGTCGATGTCCTCGGGATCGACGCCCGGCAGGTCGACCTGGATGGTCACCTCGTTGTCGTGGCGGACGGCGTCGAACGGCACCGTCGAAGAAGCGCGGCGCCACAGCTGATCGAACTGCTCGGTCAGGCGATCGAGCTCACGGAACGGATCGAAGCGGACAAGCATCCTCTGCTCCCTCCTTGCCTTGCTCACGGAGCTTCTCGCTCGCAGGGTCTCTCTCGACCGAGGACACCATACCGACCTAACAGATTCCTTGACAACCTGTCGCTCAACTTTTCTGATGGCAGAAGGCGGGAGCAGGGCGATCCAGGGCGATCCAGGGCGATCGGGGTCACAGGCGTTCGACCAGCACGTGACGCAGGATCTTCCCAAGGGCGTTGCGGGGGACCTCGTCGATCCGCTCCCACCGCCGCGGCCGCTTGTAGGGGGCCAGCCGCTCGGCGCACCACGCGGTCAGCTCGCCGTCCGGCGCGTCGCCCACCACGAACGCCGTCACCCGCTCGCCCCACTCGGGGTCCGGGGCGCCCACCACCGCGGCGTCGACCACGTCCGGGTGCGCCCGCAGCACCTCCTCCACCTCGCGCGGGTAGACGTTGTAGCCGCCGCTGATGATCAGCTCCTTGGCCCGCCCGACGATCCGGAGGTAGCCGTCCGGGTCGACCTCGCCGAGGTCGCCGGTGCGGAACCAGCCGTCGTGGAAGGCGGCGGCGGTGGCCTCCGGTCGGCGCCAGTAGCCGGCGAAGACGTTCGGGCCCCGCACCTCGATCTCGGCCGCCGCCTCGCCGCCCGACGATGCCGGCGTCGACGACGCCGCCAGCCGGACCTCCACCCCCGGCAGCGGGAACCCGACCGACCCGGCCCGCCGCTCGCCCTCGTAGGGGTTCGACACCAGCATCACCGTCTCGGTCATGCCGTAGCGCTCCAGCGGCGGGCGGCCCGCCAGCCGGGCGATCGCGGCGTGCAGGTCGGGTGGCAGCGGCGCCGACCCCGACACGCCCAGCCGGAGCCGGGCCAGGTCGCCGGCCCGGGGGTGCGCCGCCAGCCGGTGCCACATCGTGGGCACGCCGAAGAACAGGGTGCCGCCCTCGCGGACGGCGGCCAGCACCGCGTCCGGGTCGAACCGGGGCTGCAGCACGGCGGTGGCGCCCACGGTGAGGGTGCCGTGCAGGCCGACGCCCAGCCCGTGCATGTGGAACAGGGGGAGCGCCAGCACCAGCCGGTCGTCGGACGCCCAGCGCCAGGCCAGCGCCACGGCCTGCGCCGAGGCCAGGAGGTTGCCGTGGCTGAGGGTGGCGCCCTTCGGGGTGCCGGTGGTGCCCGACGTGTAGACGAGCAGCGCCGGGTCGTCGGGCCCGGCGGTGTCGAGCCCGCCGGGCGGGGCGGCGGCGGGGAGCCCGTCGAGGGACGGGGTCGTGACGACCGCGTCGGGGAGCACGGCCGAGATCCACCCGGCCTTGGCCGGGTCGTCGGTGATCGCCCCCGCCACCTGGCCGTCGGTGGCGACGTGGGTCACCTCGGGCTCCCGGTAGGCGTCGTTCACCGGGACCGCCACCGCGCCCAGCCGGAGGAGGCCGACGTAGGCGACGACGTGGTCGAGGCTCGTTGCGGCGGACACGATCACCCGGTCGCCGGGCCCGATCCCCACCGCCGCCAGCCGTCCCGCGGCGCCGGCCGACCGTGCCTCCAGCTCGACGGCGGTCAGCGCGGTGCCCGCCGGGTCGACCGCGACGACCCGTTCGGGGTCGGCGGCCCACCGGTCGCGCCAGGTCGCCACCAGCGACGTCGTCCCCAGCGCCAGCGATCCGGGGTCGACGCCGGCCGGCAGGTGCTCGCTCCAGTCCCTCATGGGGCGATCATCCCGCCCCGGCGGCGCCCGGCGCCGGATCGGCGCGCGTGGGGGACCGGCGCGCTCAGCCCGCGGTGACGAGCGCCTCCATCTCGGCGAGCGCCCGCGCGACCTCCTCGCCGAAGCGGTGCATCGGCTCGGCCACCGCCTTCGGGGTGCTGAGGTACAGGTTGAGCCGGTCGGGGAGCAGCACGTAGGCGACCCCGATGCAGCGGTCGCTGGTGGCCCCGAACCCGAAGTGCTGGATGTGCACCGACGGCGCCGAGCTGGTGCTCAGGTAGTCGTCGCGCATGATCCGCCAGCCGGGCGAGTCGAACAGGGCGATCGGCCGGGTGGCGGCGCCGCCGAGCGCCTCGCCCTCGCGCTGCTGCACGAGCAGCAGCTCCCACAGGTGCTGCTCGGGGGCGTCGCCCTGCTGGCAGGCGCGGGACCGGGCGACGTGGGCGTCGGTGGCCGCCCGCAGGGCCGCCCGGCGGTCGTCGGGGGTGGCCGCCGGGTCGTCCATGGCGGTCACGAAGGCGACCGACTCGGGGGTCACCACCCGCATCGCCTCGGTGCGGCCGTTCTGGTACTGCCGGGTGGCGATCGACTCGTAGGTGGCGCCGACCAGGCCCTTCGTGCGCCGGTGGGCGAGCTGGTAGCTCATCTGGACGAAGGCGTCGGGGCTCACGCCGAGCTGCTTGATGCGGTCGCTGCCGAAGCCGGGGAGCGCCACGCGGGTGGTGGCGTTGGCGGCGGCGAAGGCGGCGAAGTCGTCGCCGGCGGCCTGGACGTCGGCCCGCAGGTCGTCGTCGAGCACCACCTCGACCGGTTCGACCACCGGCACGCCCTGGGACCGGGCGCCGGCCGCGGCGGCGTGCTCCGGGGCGGTGGCCGAGGCGATGGCGTCGACGAACTGGAGGATCGTGGTGCCGTCGAGGCCGCAGTGCTCCACGTTGATGCCGGCGGTGCCGTCGGCGAACACGACGAACGACACGGCCTTGTCGAACCAGCGGTTGCCGCTGTCGCCGTGGAGGAGCTGGTCGCAGGCGGCCAGCGTGTCGGCGGGGACCAGGTCGTCGAGGCAGACGCAGAACAGCGCGGTCTCGATGGTGTCGAGCGCCGCCCGGTTGGCGGGGTCGAGGGCGACGAGCCGCTCGCGGCTGGCCGCCCACTCCGCCCGGGCCTTGGTGGTCAGCCGGCCGATCGACGTGTCGGTGGGCGCCGGGTTGGTGCCCGCCTTCAGGACCGCCTCGAGGCCGTCCTCCAGGTCGTCGAGCGAGTGGGGTGCGCCGTCGGGCCCGATCACGTCCATGCGGAACGCGTGGCCGTGGTGGAACACGACGACGTGCCGGAACGGCGACGGCCCGGGCCACTCGTCGCTGTAGGGCGCTCGCACGGTGTCCTGGTCGGCGCCGGGGATGCGGGTCGTCGAGAACAGGAACCTGTGCTGCTCCATCGACTGCGGTCGCCCGCGCAGGGTCACGGGCGGCAGCGTCTCGTCGTCGACGCGGCGCTTGTGGGCGAGGGCGCCGGCGATGAGCCCGGCAGCCCGCTCGACCTGGCCCTCCGGGACGGGCGGGTCGTTGAACAGGAAGAAGAAGTTGGCGTTGAGGGCGATGCGGTCGCGCCGGCCCAGGTAGCGGGACGGCCAGAACCGGTCGAGCCAGCTGCGCACCCCGGGCGTGGCGTCGTAGCGCTCCAGCGCCGCCTGCAGGAGGGGGACGGGGCCGTCGGGGCGCAGGAAGTCGTCGACGGCGGCCCGGGTGGCGGCCCGCTCGTCGTCGGTGAGCAGCGGGTCGCACCACTCGAGGAACCGCCGGGCGCTGGCGGCCGGGGTGGGCAGCGGGACGCGGGGGAGGCTGTCCTCGAGGTCGAAGGTGCGGGGCGGGGTCATGGGTGGTGCCTCGGGTCGGGAAGCGGACGGGGTCGGGGCCGGGGAGCGGGTGGTCGGGGAGCGCGGGTGCACCGTAGGTCGGGGTCAGGG
>DATCLV010000767.1:0-9414 GCA_036563745.1 Acidimicrobiales bacterium
CCCCGACCCCCACCGCGAGCATCGCCGCGGCCCCGGCGCGCCGGGCGCCCGGGCTCCTGCGGGCCGGCAGCCTCTCGATCCTGGTCGCCGCCGTGGCGACCACGGCCGTCGCCGCCGGGGCCCGCGCCGCCGACGTCCCGCTCACCATCGAGGGCGAGCAGATCCCGGTCACCGGCTTCGCCGTCATGACCGTGCTCTGGGCGGGCGTCGGCCTCCTGCTGGCGGCCGCCATCCGCCGGTGGGCCCCGGCGCCGCCCACCACGTTCGCGTGGCTGGCGACCGCGCTCGTCCTCGTGTCGTTCGTCCCCTCGCTCACGGCCGACGCCAGCACCGCCACGAAGGTGGTGCTCGTCGTCACCCACGTGGTCGCCGCCGTCATCGTCGTGCCGGTGGTCGTCCGGGTGCTGGGCGAGGGCCGGGAGGTGGCCCGATGAGCGTCGTCGCCGCCATCACCACCTCGCTCGACGGCTACGTCGCCGGGCCCGACGACAAGCCAGGCCAGGGCCTCGGCGTCGGCGGGGAGCGCCTGCACGACTGGGTCATGGGCGGCTCCTGGACCTACGAGGACGACGCGGCGGGCCGGAGCCCCGGGGGCCTCGGCGGCGTCGACCGCGAGTTCCTGCAGGAGCTCACGGCCAACGTCGGCGCCGGCATCTGCGGGCGCAACATGTACGAGGCCTCCGAGGCGTGGGGCGGCACCAACCCGTTCAACGGCACGCTGTTCGTCCTCACGCACCGGACCGACGAGGCGCCCGACCCGTCCACCGGGTTCCGCTTCGTCGACGGCCTCGACACCGCCCTGCAGCTGGCCACCGAGGCCGCGGGCGAACGGGACGTCGCGATCTCGGGCGGCGCCAGCGTGATCCGCCAGGCCCTCGCGGCCGGGCACGTCGACGAGCTCGCCATCTCCACCGCCCCGGTCGTGCTCGGCGCCGGCAAGCGGCTCTTCGACGGCTTCGACCGGGACGTCGACCTCGAGATCCTCAAGGTCTACCCGTCCCGGTTCGCCACCCACGTGCGCTACCGGGTCACGCGCTGACCTCGCCCGGTCTCCCCCCGTCCCGCCGCTGCCGGGAGCGCCGCAGGAACGGTCGCTCCAGGCAGCGGTGGGACGCGACCGCGACCGCCAGGCTCACCGCCCAGGCGACCGCCAGGCGGGCCGGCCCGGACCAGGCGGCGCCGTGCCGCTCGACCGCGGCGAAGATCCCGTAGTGCCACACGTAGACCGAGTACGACACGGTGCCCAGGAACACCAGCGGTGACCAGGACAGGAGCCGCGGCAGCGGCGAGCCGGGCGCGGCCCGCACGGCACCGACCAGCGCCAGCGCCGCCACCAGGGCCAGCACCGTGTAGAGGCCGTGGGAGTAGAGCGGCCGGCTCTCCACCCGCACCACCCAGGCACAGGTGACGAACGCCGCCAACGCCACCGACCCGACCCGCAGGGCGTCGGCCGGGCGCACCCGGTCGAGCCACCCCGCCGACCAGGCCACCCCGACCAGCGAGCCCACCAGCGGGGCGTCCATCCGGGTGGACGGCGCCAGGTACAGCCACAGCAGCTGCTCCCCTTCGGCGGTCCGGTACGCCCGCCACGCCGCCACGGCCACGATCAGCGCCACGGTGAGCAGGGCGATCCGCCCGTACGACCACCGGGCCCGCGTCACCGCCCACAGAACCAGCGCCCAGCCCAGGTAGAACTGCGCCTCGATCCCCACCGACCACAGGTGGTTCACCTCGCTGACGTCGCCCCGCCCGGTCGCCTCGCCGAACAGCGCCGCCACCGGCGGGGCGTCGCCGTGCACCTGGAACAGGTTCGTGGTGAACGTCAGCGCGTAGGTGGCGGCGGCCAGGACGCCCCGGAGCACCAGCCGGTCGCCCGCCACGGCCAGCACGACCAGGACCCCGACCAGGCCGACGACGGCCGGCACGAGCCGGCGCACCCGGCGGGCCGCGAAGGCGGGCAGGTCGATGCGGCCGCGGCGCCCGGCCTCGCCCAGCAGCAGCGCGGTGATGAGGAAGCCGCTGAGCACGAAGAACAGGTCGACGCCGAGCGGCCCGCCGGCCGCCAGCCAGTAGCGGGCCTCGGGCCACAGGGCGTTGCCCGAGTGGACGCCCACCACCAGGGCGATGGCGATGCCCCGCAGCCCGTCGAGGGGGACGAGGTGCGGCAGGCGCCGCCCCGGCGGTCGCGTCGCCGCGACGGCGGCCACCGGCGGGAGCGCCGGGCCCGGCGACCCGCCCGCCCGGGTCGTCCCGTCGTCGGTGGATGTGATCGTGGTCGTCGTCGCGACCGCCGCCGGCTCGGCAGGCGGCCCGGTGCGGCCCTCGCCCATCGTCCTCCCCCAGCGCCGGCCGACCCCCGCCGACCAGCGCCGACATCCTAAGGGAGGGGCCGGAGAACGAGCAGATGGGGCGGACGGTGCCAGGCGGGGCCGGGGGACGACGAGCGTCTTGCGGTCGGGACGCCGAGCGTCTCGCGGTCGGGACGTCGGGTGTCGGGCGGGCGCCGGGTCGGCCCGGGGATCGGCCGGGGATCAGCCCGCGGTGCCGCCGCCGACCAGGCGCAGCGGGGCGCGGGCGGCGTCGAGCAGGCGGTCGAGCCCCTCCGCCGACGTCGCGTCGACCGGCGAGTACACGACGATCCGGCGGCCGAGGTTGTCGGGGATGAGCAGCACCTCGAAGCGCAGCCGCAGGTCACCGACGACCGGGTGGACGAGGTGCTTCTCGCCGCGGGTCTTCTGCGAGACCTCGTGCTCCGCCCACAGGCGGGCGAAGTCGGGGCTCTTCATGCTGAGCTCGCCCACCATCTCGATGAGCGTGGGGTCCTCGGTGCAGGCGAAGGCCGCCTGCCGGAGGTTCCCGACCTGCTCGCGGGCGATGGCCTCCCAGTCGGCGTACAGGGCGCGCGACCGCTCGTCGAGGAAGGTGTACCGCATGAGGTTCGGGGGCCGGCTGTCGAGCACGCCGGTCGGTCCCATCAGCCGCTCGTAGGCGGTGTTCCACGCCTCGATCTCGGTGGCGTCGTCCATCACGAACGCCGGCTGGCGCGCCATGCCGTCGAGCATGGCGAGGATGGTCTCCGGCAGCTCGGCCTCCTCCTTCGACGGGCACAGCGCCGGGTGACGCTGGCCGAGCTTGCCGAGGAGGCCCAGGTGCAGGCGCTCGTCGTCGTCCAGCCGGAGGGCCCGGGCCAGGGCGGCGAGCACGTCGTTCGAGGGGTTCGTCTCGCGGCCCTGCTCCAACCGCACGAGGTAGTCGACGCTGATCCCTGCCAGCATCGCCACCTCCTCCCGGCGCAGGCCCGGCGTCCGGCGGCGCCCGCCCGGCGGCAGCCCGACGGCCTCGGGGGCCAGGCGCTCCCGCCGGCTGCGCAGGAACTCGCCCAGCTCGCGGCGGCGCTCGTTGTCGGGATGGGTGGGAGCGTCGGTGGTGGTCGCCGCGCCGGCACCACCGGTCGGGTCGGGGGCGGTGGCGGTCGCGGTGGCGGCCGTGGGCGGAGGCGTGGGCGTGGCGGCGACCGTGCGCTCGGTGGCCTCGGACATGGCCGTCATTCTGCCGGGCCGGCCGGGCGCTCAGACTGGTCCTGTCACTCCCAGGAAACGGCGCCCCCAGGAACAGCCCGGCCTTCCCGCACCCCCGGCGGCGGGCGGAGGGTGGTCACCATGAGCATCGAGACCAGAGCCCTCCCCCTCGCCCGCGGCCTGTGGACGCTCGACCCCCTCCACTCGCAGGTCAGCTTCACCATCCGTCACCTGGGCGTCTCCAAGGTCCGCGGCCGCTTCAACACGTTCGACGCCAGCCTGCAGGTCGGCGACGGGCTCGACGACACGAGCGTCACCGCGGTCATCCAGGTCGGCTCGCTCGACACCGGCAACGCCGACCGCGACGCCCAAGTGCTGTCGCCCGACTTCCTCGACGTCGAGCGGCACCCGGAGATCCGGTTCACCTCGACCCGCATCACCGGTGCCGACGAGGACTGGACGCTCGCCGGCGAGGCCACCATCAACGGCGTGACCCGCCCCTTCGAGTTCCCGGTCGAGTACGGCGGGGTCGGCGACTTCAACGGCACCCTGCACGCCGGGTTCTCGGCGACCGGCGACCTCCGCCGCAGCGACTTCGGGCTCGACTTCGGCCCGCTCGCCGAGGCCGGGCTGGGCAAGGTCGTGCGCTTCGAGCTCGACCTCCAGTTCGTGGAGCCGTCGGCCGGATCCTGAGACCGATCCCAGGGCCGGTCCTGAGGCCGAGCCGCCGGCCGGCACCCGAGGCGAGGACCCGACCCAGGGGACCGGCCGGTCACCGGTGGCCGCGCGCCGAGGTGGCCGGCCGGTAACGTCAGGGCGCGTGAGCCGAAAGTTCGTCCGCCGAGGGTTCAAGCTGGGTGCGGTCATCGGCGCGGTCTTCTTCCTGGCCCAGGTGTTCCTGCTCAAGCAGGCGCCCAAGCCCGAGGACAACGCCACCCGCACCCCGGTCCAGCCCAAGCTGCAGAACGCCACCCCCGAGGCGGCGCCCTCCGCCATGGAGGAGGAGGCGGCGCCCGCGCCGGCCGGCGACGAGCAGGGCGGCGCCGACGCCGCGTGGCTCGACCCGCTCGAGGACGGCTCCTGCCCACCCACGCACCCGGTGAAGGCGAAGCTGTCGAGCAGGATCTACCACGTGCCCGGCGGCCTGGCCTACGAACGGACCGTGCCCGACCGCTGCTACCGCGACGCCGCCGCGGCCGAGGCCGACGGGTTCCGGGCCGCCAAGCGCTGACCTCGGCGTGATCGGCTGAAGCTCCGGTGCTCTGCACCGTGGCATCACCCGATCTCGGTGGGTTCTCCTAGCGGCCGGCCTCCTGCTCCAGCTCCGCCAGGCTTCCCACCTCGAACTCGGTGCGATCGAGGCGGCCCGCCCGCGGTTCCTCGGTGGCGCCCTCCCAGGCGCGCAGGGCCTGCAGCGGGCCGAGCCCCTGGGCCTTGGCCGCCCGGAGCCGCCCGAACCAGACCACCGCGGTGTCGAGGCCCTCGTCGCCGGCGGGACGGGACGGGACGAACCCGGCCGCACCGTCGTCGACCGCCGCCCACAGGTAGCCCATCACCCGGCGGCCTCGCAGCACGCGCCGCAACCGCACGGGCTGCGTGGTGGTGTCGGGGTACTCGTCGGGCGCCGCCAGCGTCCTGAACTCGGGTTCGGCCGCCAGCAGCCCGGTGGGCTCCGAGCGATCGGGCGTGTCCGGGGAACCCGGCGGGGACGGGGGGCCGGGTGGGGTCGGCGGGGTCATCGTGCTCCCTCCTGCAGCACCTCAGCGTAGACGTGCCACCGATCCCCGATCCGCCGGACGTTCAACACCCGGTAGCGGAGGCCCGGTCCCAGGAGGAGCTCCTGCTCCCACGGCGCATCCGACACGTCACCCAGGTACAGCGCCGGCGTCCCCGCCGGCACCCGGAACCAGATCACCACCGGCCGGTCGGCGTCGTACTCGGGGTTGGCGGTGAGCGCCGTGGACAGGAACGCCAGGTCCTGCTGCACGGTGCCCGCCAGCCTGGACAGCGGGCGGTCGAAGGCGTCGGGAAAGACCTCCCGCACCACGAGGACGGCCTCCGGCGTGGGCTGCAGGCGCAGCGCCTCGGTGATCTCCGCGATGCTCACCCGGGCGTTCGCCGCGTCGCCCGGTGCCACGCCCTTCTCCTCGGCGAGGCCCCGGCAGGTGGCGTACAGCGCGATGTAACCCGGCCAGCCCCCGATGCCCAGGTTCGTGGTGAGTGCGATGAGCGCCGCCCGCTGGACGGCGGTCAACCGCCTGCGCGCCGTCTCCCACGTCGTCAGGCCGTACCTCCGGGCATCGTCGCTCCGCTCGAACACCCGCAGGGACCGGGTCGCGGTACCGAACCGCGCCGCAGCGCGACCCCCGGCATCGATCACCTCGGACACGAGGACGGTCGCCTCGTAGGCCGCGAGGAGCGCATCGGCGGCTGCCGTCGCCGACATCGCGGCACCGCCGGCCGTGGTCCGCCCAAAGCTCCGCTCGTCCAGCTGGCCGACCACGCTGTCGGCCAGGATCGCCGCCAGCTGCGCCGCGTCATCGGCCAGCTGCGCCAGCAGGCCGAGCCGGCTGACCGGGTCGAGATCCGGAGTGCTCGACACCTGCCGGGCGGTGGCCGCGGCCCGCGCGGCGTCGTCGACCGCCCGCCGGAGGAGCGTCTCGGCCGCGGACCACGCCGCCGCGGCCTGGTCCCGGAAGGCGACACGGGCGGCGCCCGCCGCAGCCGGGTCCTCGTCACCGCGGAGGACCAGTCTGATCTGGCTGGCCCTGTTGAAGCTCTCCATCGCGGCGTCGGCCGCCTCCCGCATGCGGGCGGCGAGCGGCGAGCCGGCCAGACCGCCGATGTCGCCGGCCACCGCCGGTGGCGGCAGGCCCAGCGCGGCCGCGGCCGCCCGGCTGGCGTCGACGGCGATGTCACCCAGCCGCGCGATCGTCTCGACGTCCCGGATGAGCCGGATGGCCGTCATCGGCTCGGGCGGGAGCGTCCGAGGCGGCCCCACGAGCGCAAGGTCGGCGTTGGCCGCCGCGGCCGCGTTGACCGCTCGGCGGGCCGCCACCGCGGCCGTGGCGGCGGTGCCGCGCGCCACCTCCGTCAAGCCCGGGGCGTGGCCGAGCTCGGCCCAGGCGGTCACCCGCACCGCCCGACGGAGTGCCTGCTGGGTCCGCAGGAGCGCATGACTCGCCTCGCTGCCGTGGTCGTTCATGCGCTGGCGCAGGTCGTCGGGAGGCTCCGACGCCGCGGCCGCGGCGTCGGGCGGGTCGATGGGCGTGAGCGGTGGCCCGGCCCCGGCACCCTCCGGTGGTGCCGACGCCGACGCGGCGGCCGGTGCGGCGGCGGCCACCGGGGGCGGCATCGCATCGGCGGGATCGTCCGAGACGTCGGCGGTCGTGGGGGCGATCGAGGGCGGTGGCACGGCCGACGGTGCCGGGGCCTCGGTGGCCACCGGTGGTGCAGCGACGGGAGGTGGGGGTGCGGCCGCGGTCGCGGACGCCGGCGGGGGTGCGGAGACGTCGGCGGTCGGGATGCCGAGCGCGCTGGCGGCGACGGCCGTCGCCTCGTCGGCGAAGCTCGCGGCGCGATGCGCCTCCCACGCCGCCTCGCCAGGGGCCATGTGACCGGCAGCCTCGACGGCCTGGTGGGCGGCCACCGCGGCGACGGCGCTGTCCTCGATCAACGCCGCCTCCATCGACCCCGCGCCCAGGGTGACCACCAGGGCCTGGTAGGCCTCCGATGCCGCGAACGACGCCCGCCACGCCAGGTTCTCCGCCCGCTCGACCACCGCGGCCGCCTCCGCCGACCCCGGGGCCACGGTCGCGGCGGCCGCCATCAGCTCCTCGGCCTGCACCCGGACCTCCTCGGCCATCTCGACCGCCCTCGCCACCCCCTGTGCGACGTCCGGGTCCACCTCCACCCCGGCCGGTGCGTCCACCGGCGCTGCGGTGGCGTCGGTGGCGCCCGACGCCGGCGCGGCTGCGGCCGGCTGGTCCGAGGCCGCAGCCGGCGCCGCGGAGGCGAGCTGGTCGGAGGCCGCGGTCGCCTCGGGGGCCGGCGCCGCGGCCGAGGCCGGGGTCGGGCCGTGCACGGTGCCCGCCACCGCCGTCGGGTCCGCCCCCGCGGCCGCGGCCGGGGGCGGCGCCACCTGCGCCGGCGGGCCGGGAACACCGGCCGCCGGCGGGAGCGTGGCCGGGGCCGGGGGCGGGAGGGCGAGGTGGCCGCGGACCTCCTCGATCGCCCCGGCGAGCCAGGTGCCGGCCTCGGTCGGGCCGGCGTCGGTGTCGAGCACGGCAACGTCCCAGCCCGCCTCCAGCAGCACCTGGAGCGACCGGGTGGTCGACGCCGCGTCCGCACCCGGGCCGGCGGTCCGCAGGCGGTAGCCCACCCGCGACCGTTGCTCGGGGTCGAGCTGCGCCCGCTGGGACTCCAGCTGGCCGGCCAGCACCTGGGCGCAGCCGGGGCACGGCAGGTGGTCGACGACGAGGTCGACCGTGGCGGTCGTCCCGGGCGGCGCCGCGGCCAGGGCGGTGGCCGTCGCCGCGGCGAGACCGCCCTGCATGGCCAGCTCCGCCTCGGCGTGGGGACCGTCGGGCTGCGTGGCGTGCACCGGCCCGACGGCCTGCCCGTCCACCTCGACCATGGCCCGGGCCACGTCGGCCGGGATCGCCGGGGCCGGTGGCGTCACCGCCGGACCGCCGGCCGCCACCGGCGCCTGTCCGAGCACGTCGCCCGCCAGCGCCTCGGCCGCCGCGGCCGCGCCCTGCTGGGCGGCCAGCGGCAGCGCAGGGCCCGTGGGTCCCGCGGCCGGGCCCGGGGTCGCGGCCGCCGCGGCCGTCGGCGCGGCGGCGGCAGCTCCGGCAGCCAGCACCACGGGGACCACCGTCGACGCGGCGCCGGCGGCGTCGGCCATGGCGGCGGCGACCGCGAAGCAGTCGGAGAACGTCGAGCAGTTGTCGGCCAGGGCCGGCTCGGCCGACGCCACCAGGACGAGCAGCGCCCCGGCGGCGGCCAGCGCCAGGAGCAGGCCCACCCGCAGCGCCGACCAGGACGGCGGCAGGGTCGGCCCGGGTGCGCCAGGCACGCCGGGCGGACCGGGCGCACCAGGCGGGCCGGGGGCACGGGGCTCGGAGGCCGCGCCGGCCCCGTCGCCCTCGGGGGGCAGCAGCAGCGCCCCCACCAGGGTCGCCACCAGCACGAACACGGCGAGCGCCTCGTACGAGGTGATCACCGACTCCGCCAGCACGCCGGCGACCACCCGCACGCCCAGGACCAGCGCCACCACCCGGGCGAGCACCGGCACCCGCTCGACGGTGCCGCTCCAGGCCCGCCGGGCGCCGGCGGGGAGGAGGTCGGAGCGCAGCAGTGCGACGATCGCAGCGACGGCGACGGCGAGCGCCCAGGTCCACGCCGTCTCCAGCATCCCGGCGGCCATCAGCGGCCCGATCACCGCCGCGGCCAGGATCCGCGCCCACGTCGCCCGGCGGGTGCGCGGTCGGGGCGGCGGGATCGGCGGCGCCAGCGACCCGACCACGTCGACTCGGGCCCGGGCGTCGCGGCTCCGGTCGCACAGGAACAGCGCCAGCTGGCGCACCATGGCGGCCAGCACCGCGGCGGCCACGATCTCCCGCCGGAAGTGCTGGAGCGGGACCGTGACGGCCGCGGGCGCGAACTCGCCGGCCGTGCCGCCCTTCCAGGTGAACACCGGCCGGATCAGCAGCGGGGCGCTCGCCAGCCAGCCCGACACCGCCAGCCACACGACCACCACGTAGGTGAGGCTGCCGACGAGCCAGTCGAGGTGCCGGGGCAGGCGGGTGGCCCGCAGCACCATCCCGGCGACGCCGCGCGCCAGGCGCGGCGCCAGGAGGCCGCCGGCCGCGTAGATGCCGTAGAGGATCAGCAG
>DATCLV010000771.1:0-7337 GCA_036563745.1 Acidimicrobiales bacterium
GCCACCTGCTGGGCGACCGTGTGGATGCCCTGGCCCATCTCGGTCCAGCAGTGGCGCACCTCGACCGTGCCGTCTTCCCGGAGGTGGATCACCGCCTTGGCCACCTCGACGAACCCGTTGCCCAGCCCCGAGTTCTTGAGGCCCAGGCCCAGCCCCACCGCCTTGCCCGCGGACCGGGCCGCCGCCCAGGCGGGGCGGATCGCGTCGAGGCAGTCGCGGGCGCCCAGGCAGCCGTCGTCCATGATCTGGCCCGGCCCCCACGGCGTCCCGGGCTGCACGACGTTGCGGGCCCGCATCGTCCACGGGTCGAGGCCGCACGCCTCGGCCAGGCGGTCGAGCAGGCCCTCGGTGGCGAACTGGGCCTGGTTGGCGCCGAAGCCCCGGAACGCCCCGCACACGGGGTTGTTGGTGCGCACCGCCAGGGCCTCGACCTCGATCGCCGGCCAGACGTACGGGCCGCCCACGTGGCCCGCGGCCCGCTCCAGCACCTTCATGCCCACCGACGCGTACGGCCCCGAGTCGCCGACGAGCCGGGCCCGCAGCGCCATCAGCCGCCCGTCGCGGTCGCAGCCCGCCCACGCCTCGATGCGGATCGGGTGCCGCTTGGCGTGGACCCGCAGCGACTCCTCCCGGCTCAGCGTGCACTTCACCGGCTGCCCGAGCAGCCAGGCGGCGAGCGCCGTCTGGGCCTGGTTGGAGCAGTCCTCCTTCCCGCCGAAGGCGCCGCCGTTGGCCACCAGGTGGACCAGCACCCGGTCCTCGGGGACCCCGAGGACGTCGGCGATCTGGCGGCGGTCGTCCCACACGCCCTGCCCGCCCGAGTGCACCTCCAGGCGGCCGTCGGGGAGCGGGACGGCGAGGGTCGACTCGGGCTCGAGGAAGGCGTGCTCCACGCGCTGGGTCCGGAACACCTCGTGGACCACGTGCGCGGCAGCGGCCAGCTCGGCGCCCACGTAGCCGCGGCGGTAGGCGGAGCGGGACAGCACGTTGACCCGGGCCTCCGGCCGGTCGGGCTCCTCGGGCCACCACAGGGCGGGCTCGGGGTCGTCGACCGCGGCGACCGGGTCGACGACCGGGCGCAGCGGCCGGTACCCGACCCGCACCAGGCCGGCCGCCCGGCGGGCGGCGGCGCGGTCGGTGGCGACCACCAGGGCCAGCACGTCGCCGGTGTAGGACGTGCGGCCGCCCACCGGCACGAACACCGGCCAGTCGCGGTGGATCAGCCCGACGCGCCGCTCGCCGGGCACGTCGGCGGCGGTGAGGACCCGCACGACGCCCGGCTCCTGCTCGGCGGCGCTCGTGTCGATCGCCAGGACGTCGGCCCGGGCGTGCTCGGCCAGCACCGGCGCGGCGTGCAGCATCCCCTCCACCCGGAGGTCGTCGACGTACGGCTTGTCGCCCAGCGTCAGCTCGGCAGCCTGGTAGCGGGCCGCCCGGCGCCCGATCCCCGTGGGGGCCTCGACGGCGACGGCGCGCTCGTCCTTCACGAGCGCCTCGACGGCGTCGAGGATCGGGTGATAGCCGGTGCAGCGGCACAGGTGGGCGCCGAGGTGGCGGGCGGCCTTGTCGCGGGTGAGGGCCGGGTCCCGGTCGAGCAGCGCCTTGCAGCGCAGGACGATGCCCGGCGTGCAGAAGCCGCACTGGAGGGCCCCGGCGGCCGCGAAGGTCTCGGCGTAGCGGCGGCGCTCGTCCGGGTCGAGCCCCTCCAGCGTGGTGACCGACCGTCCCGCCACCTTCGCCAGCGGCGTCTGGCAGCTCACCACCGCCTTGCCGTCGAGCAGGATCGTGCAGCAGCCGCAGTGGCCCGAGGGCGAGCAGCCGTCCTTGGGGCTGGTGATGCCCAGCTCCTCCCGCAGCGCCGCGAGGAGGTGGTCGTGCTCGCCGACGTCCACGTCGGTGCCGTTGAGGAGGAAGCGCGTCACAACCGGTCCCACGTTGCCAGGGCCCGGCGGCCGGGTGAAGGCCTCGTCGTTACCAGCGGATGAAACGTGCGCCGCCCCGTCGCCGTCCTCACGTCCCGCGGCTCCCCGTGCCCGTCGTCACCTGTTATGAGGTACCCGTGCCCGTCTTCCGCAACGCCCCCATCGCCGCCGAGCCGACGGCGCCCGGTTCGCCGACGTCCGGTGCGCCGGCGCCCGGACCCGCGCCCGGCGAGGTCCTCGCCTTCCACCGGGGCCTGCCCGGCTACGCCCCGACACCGGTGGTGGAGCTGCCCCGGGACCTGGCCGAGGAGGTCGGCGCCGGGCGGGTGCTGGTCAAGGCCGAGGTCGAACGGCTGGGGCTGCCGTCGTTCAAGGTGCTGGGGGCGTCGTGGGCGGCCCACCGGCTGCTCGCCGCGCGGCCCGAGGGCTCCCCGGCGGTCGCGCGCCTGGTCGCGGCGACCGACGGCAACCACGGCCGCGCCGTCGCCCACATGGCCGCGCTGTGGGGGCTGCAGGCGACGATCCTGGTCCCGGCGGGTACCGCCGCGGCCCGCATCGACGCGATCGCCGACGAGGGCGCCGACGTCGTCGTGGTCGACGGGACCTACGACGACGCCGTGGCCCGCTCGGCCGAGCTGGCCGACGACGTCACGCTGGTGGTGTCGGACACCTCGTGGCCTGGCTACGAGGACGTGCCCCGCTGGGTCATCGAGGGGTACACGACGATCTTCGCCGAGCTCGCCGACCAGCTCGACGCCCGGCCCGACGTGGCGTTCGTGCCGCTCGGGGTCGGGGCGCTCGGCGCCGCCGCGGTCGCCGGGCTGCCGGGGACCGCGCTCGTCGGGGTGGAGCCCGACACCGCCGACTGCGTCCGCGCCGCCGTGGCGGCCGGGGAGGTGGTCGAGGTGCCCGGGCCGCACCGGTCGATCATGGCCGGCCTGAACTGCGGGTTCGCGTCCCCGGTGGCGCTGCCGGCGATCGCCGCGGGGTTCCACGCCTTCGTGACCGTCGACGACGACCGCGCCCGCGACGCCGTCCGGCGCCTGGCCGCCGCCGGGCTGGAGGTGGGGGAGACCGGCGCCGCGGCGCTGGCCGGGCTGCTGGAGGCCCCGGAGCTGGTGCCCGAGGGGGCGACCGTCCTGCTGCTCGCCACCGAGGGCGTGACCGACCCGGTGAACTACGAGGCGATCGTGGGGCGCCCGCCGTCCTGAACGACGACCGTCGTGGGCGGCAACCGGCGACCCCCGACGGCACCGGTCGGGGCCGGAGCCCGAGCCGGGATGCCGGCCGGCGTCGGGGCCGGGGTCCCGGTCCCGGTCGGGTCGAGGGCGTCGACCGGTGCCACCAGCTCGTGGTAGGCGTCGGGCTGACGGTGCCTGCGGAAGTCGAAGACCGTCGTCTTGTACGAGCGGCAGTCGTCGAGGTCGACGCGGGTGACGCACACCTCGTCGCCGAGCGTCGTGCACTGGGCGAGGATCGTGCCCGATGGGTGGATCACGCACGACCCGCCGATCTGGTCGACCCCCTCCTCCCGACCCGCCTTGGCCACGCCCACCACGAACGTGCCGTTCTGGTAGGCGCCCGCCTGCATGACCAGGTGGTTGTGGAAGTCGCCGTAGCGGTCGTGCTCGGGGGCGGGCGGGTTCTCGACCGGCGTGTTGTAGCCGATGCACACGACCTCGACGCCCTTCAGCCCCAGCGCCCGGTACGACTCGGGCCACCGCCGGTCGTTGCAGATCAGCATCCCCACCCGGCCGCCGAAGGCGTCGAACACCGGGAAGCCGAGGTCGCCCCGCTCGAAGTAGCGCTTCTCCAGGTGCTGGAAGCGGCGCCAGGGCTCGTGGTCGTGGTGGCCCGGCAGGTGGATCTTCCGGTAACGGCCCAGCTCGGTGCGGCCGTCGCGGTCGATCAGCACCGCGGTGTTGAACCGCCGGCCCTCCGGGGTCCTCTCGGCGAAGCCCAGGCAGAAGCCGACCCCCAGGCGGCCCGCCTCGGCGAACAGCGGGGCCGTGTCGGGGCCGGGCATCTCGGTCTCGTACCAGGCGTCGAGCTCGGGATCGCCGTCCGGGTACCACCAGCGGGGGAAGAACGTGGTGAGCGCCAGCTCCGGGAACACCACCAGCTCGGCGCCCTGCCCGGCGGCGTCCCGCAGCAGGTCGACCAGCCGCGCCACCACCGCGGGGCGGCCGGCGTCGCGGGGGACCGGCCCGAGCTGGGCGGCGGCGAGGGTCAGCCGGCGGGTCATCAGGACGCCAGCTCCACGAGCGTGTCGAGCAGGACGTTGGCCCCGGCCGCCAGGTCCCCGGGGTCGGTGTGCTCGGCCGGGTTGTGGCTGATCCCGTCGTGGCTGGGCACGAAGATCATGCCGGTGGGGCACACGCGGGCCAGCATCTGGGCGTCGTGGCCGGCGCCCGACGGCAGGCGCCGCACCGACAGGCCCCGGGCCCGGGCCGACCGCTCGACCAGCCCGATCACGGTCTCGTCGAAGCCGATCGGGGCGAACCGCGCCAACGACCGGCCGGCGACCACCCGCACGTCCTCCCGGGCGGCGGTGTCGGCCACGAACTGCGTCAGCTCGCCCTCGGCGGTGGTGAGGACCTGGTCGTCGACGTGGCGGAGGTCGACGGTGAGGGTCGCGGTCGCCGGCACCACGTTCACCAGGTCCGGGTGGAGGCGCAGCCGACCGACCGTGCCTCGCAGCCCGTCGTACTCCCGGGCCAGCCGCCGGACGTAGGTGACGATCTGGGCGGCGACGTAGGCGGGGTCGCGGCGGTCCCGCATCGGGGTGGTGCCGGCGTGGTTCGACTGGCCGGCCAGCTCGATCTCCCGCCACGAGATGCCCTGCACGCCCGTGACCGCACCGATCGCCACCCCCTCCTTCTCCAGCACCGGGCCCTGCTCGATGTGCAGCTCCACGAAGGCGTAGGGCACCGGGCCCGGGACCGGCGCCTCCCCCGCCCAGCCGATCCGCTCCAGCTCGTCGCCGAGCCGGGCGCCGTCGATGCCGACGACGTCGAGCGCGTCCTCCAGGCCCAGGCCGCCCACGTAGACGAGGCTGCCGAGCATGTCGGGGGCGAAGCGGCTGCCCTCCTCGTCGGTGAAGAACGCCACGGCGAGCGGGCGGCGGGTGGTGACGCCGGCGTCGTCGAGCGTCCGGCACACCTCCAGCCCGGCCAGCACGCCGAGGGTGCCGTCGTAGCGGCCGCCGGTGCGGACCGTGTCGATGTGGCTGCCGGTCATCACCGGGGCGAGCGTCGGGTCCTGCCCCGCCCGCACCGCGACGACGTTGCCGATGCGGTCGACCGACACCTCGAGGCCGAGGTCCCGCATCCAGCCCACCACGAGCTCCCGCCCGCCGGCGTCCTCGTCGGTGAGCGCCAGCCGGCAGTTGCCCCCGTCCCCCGTGGACCCGACCTCGGCCAGGGAGGCCAGGTCACCCAGCAACCTGTCCAGCGAGATCTCCACGCCCGACATCCTGCCGCACCTGCTCAGACGAGGTCCCAGGGGTGCACGGGCACCCGTGTGACATCCACGCCGCAGGCGTTGCGGATGGCGGCCGCGACGGCCGCGGTCGAGGAGATCGTCGGCGGCTCGCCGACGCCCTTCGCGCCGAGCGGCGAGCCGGGGTCGGGCTCCTCGATGCAGGTGACCAGCACGTCGGGCATGTCGGCGATCGTGGGGATCAGGTAGTCGGTGAAGCTCGGGTTCCGCACGACGCCCCCGTCCACCACCATCTCCTCCATCACCGCCAGGCCGACGCCCTGGGCGATGCCGCCCTCGATCTGGCCCAGCACCTGCACCGGGTGGAGCACCCGGCCTACGTCCTGGGCGGTCGCCACCTGCACGACCCGCACGAGGCCCAGGTCCACGTCGACGTCGACGACCGCCCGGTGGGCCGCGAACGCGAACGCCACGTCGGCGTCGCCCTGGCCCTGCTCGTCGAGGGGCTTGGTCCGGTCGTGGTGGTGGACCGCGGTGGCCTCGAACGGCTCGTCGCCCGCGGCCTCGGCGACGGTGAGGTCGACGGTGCCGTCGCCGGACACCAGCCGCCCGTCGTCGGTGTGGGTGAGCGTGCCGGGGTCGACGCCCAGTCGCTCGGCGAGGCGGCGGCGCACCTGGTCGGCCACCTCCCGGCACGCCAGGAGGACGGCGCCGCCCGACATCCAGGTCTGGCGCGACGCCGACGACGACCCCGCCGAGCCCAGGCCCACCGTGTCGGCCGGGGCGACGACGGCGTCGCCGCAGCCCAGCGCGGTGCGGGCGATCTGCCCGGCGATCGTCACGAACCCCTGGCCCACCTCGGCGGCCGCGCAGGCGACGGTGGCGGCCCCGGACGCCAGCCGGACCCGGGCCTCCGACGAGTCGTCGAAGCCCTCGCTGTACATCAGGTTCTTGAAGCCCACCGCGAAGCCGACGCCCCGGTGCACCCGGCGCCGGTCGGCGGTGCGGCCCAGGCCCCCGGGCAGCTCCAGCCACTCCGGGTCGTCGCCGAGCGGCTCGGGCAGCGGGTGGGCCGCGGCGGCCCGGATGCACTCGACCACCGGCGCCGCCCCCGTGAGCGCCTGCCCGGTCGGCAGCGTGTCGCCGGGCGCCAGGGCGTTGCGGGCCCGGAGCTCGATCGGGTCGAGGCCGAGGGCCGAGGCCAGCTTGTCCATCTGGGACTCGTGGGCGAAGCAGACCTGCACGGCGCCGAAGCCGCGCATGGCCCCGCACGGCGGGTTGTTGGTGCGCACCACGGCCGCGTCGACCACCACGTTGGGCACCCGGTAGGGCCCGGCGGCGAAGCGGGCGGCGTTCGCCACCACCGCCGCGGAGGTCGACGCGTAGGCGCCGCCGTCGAGCAGCAGGTCGGCCTCCACCTTCACCAGGTCACCGGCCCGGGTGGCGTGGTGCCGGTAGCGCATGCGGGCCGGGTGCCGGTGCACGTGGCCGACGAACGACTCCTCCCGCGGGTAGCACATCTTCACCGGCCGGCCGCTGCGCAGCGCCAGCAGGCAGGCGTGGACCTGGAGGCTCAGGTCCTCCCGGGCCCCGAAGGCGCCGCCGACCCCGCCGAGGTGGACCCGCGCCCGCTCGGGCGGCAGGCCCAGGCAGGCGGCTAGCTGGTCGCGGTCCTCGTGGATCCACTGGGTGGCGACCCACAGGTCGACGCCGCCCTCGCCGTCGGGCACCGCCAGGCCCGACTCGGGCCCGAGGAACGCCTGGTCCTGCATGCCGACCTCGTAGGTGCCCTCCACCACCACGTCGGCCTCGGCGTCGGCGTCGCCGTGGCGGAGCGCGACGCGGCGGACCACGTTGCCGTCGGGGTGGATCGGCGGGGTGAGCGGGTCGAGCGCCCGGTCGGCGTCGACGAGCGGGGCGATCGGGTCGTAGTCGACCACGATCGCCGCGGCGGCCCGGCGGGCGGTGTCGGGG
>DATCLV010000774.1:0-5010 GCA_036563745.1 Acidimicrobiales bacterium
ACGGCCGACGGCGAGTACGCGCCCCGGCGGGTCACCCGGGGCGGTCGCAGGCCGGGGAGCAGGTGCCGGTAGGCCACCGGCAGGTCGGGGTTGCACACCACGGCGTCGGCGGGGACGACCTCGCCGCCCACCAGCCGCACGCCGCGGACGGGCCCGCCGGCATCGCCGTGGCCGTCGCCGTCGCCGTCACGATCGTCACGGCCGTCGCCCGCACCGAGCAGCACCCGCTCGACCGGTGCCCCGTAGCGCAGCTCGCCGCCCGCCTTGGCGACGGCCGCGGCCAGCGCCACGGGGAGGGCGTGCATGCCGCCCACCGGCACGACCACGCCGTTGACGGTGTCCATGTACGTGATCACGGCGTAGAGGGCGAGGGCCTCGTAGGGGGCCAGCCCGGCGTAGGTGGCCTGGAAGCTGAAGAGGCGGCGCAGCCGCTCGTCGGCGAAGCGGCGGCCGACGACCCGGGACAGCTTCCGGAACCCGCCGAGGCGCACCAGCTCCAGGGCCGGCCGCAGCGGGCGGGCGAGGTCGAGCGGCGAGTCGTAGTTGCGCTCGATGAACGCCGGCATCTCCAGCTCGTAGAGCCGGGTGAGCCAGTCGCAGAAGCCGCCGAACGCCGCCGCCTCGACGGGGCCGCACACCGACCGGATCTCCTCGGTCATCGCCTCGCGGCCGTGCCGGACGCGCAGCTCGCTGCCGTCGGCGTAGCAGGCCCGGTACATGGGGTCGACGGCCTGCAGCCGCAGCAGGTCGCCCATCTCGACACCCGCGGCGGCGAAGCACCGCTCGACCAGGTGGGGCATGGTCAGCACGGTGGGGCCGGTGTCGAACCGGTAGCCGCCCTCCGACCAGGTGCCGGCCCGGCCGCCGGGCCCGTCGGCCGCCTCGAGGACGGTCACGTCGTGGCCGCGCCCGGCGAGGTGGCAGGCGGCGCTCAGCCCGCCGAGCCCGGCGCCGACCACCACGACGCGGGCCACGTCAGCGGTCCCGTCGGGTGGCGAGGGCGGCGAGGGTCGCCAGCGCGTCCTGCGCCTCGGCAGGACCGGCGGGCACGGGGGGCACGGCGGGGTCGGCGGCACGGGCCGGCGGCGGCCCGATCGATCGCAGGGCTCGCAGCGCCCGGTCGTGCTCGGCCTCGATCAGCGCCTCCACCGATGCCAGCGCGCCCGACGCCGCCACCACCTGCCGGCACCGGTGGGCGGTGGCCTCGTCGAGGTCGGGGTCGCCCAGCGCCCCGACGAGCAGGCGGCGACCGGCGTCGTCGGCCAGGCGCAGGGCCCGCAGCACCAGCAGGGTCCGCTTGCCCTCGCGCAGGTCGTCGAGGCAGCTCTTGCCGGTGGCCTCGTGGTCGCCGAAGAGGCCGAGGACGTCGTCGCGCATCTGGAAGGCCACGCCCACGGCGTCGCCGTAGACCCGCAGGGCCGCTCGCAGCCGGTCGTGGTGGGGGTCGAGGTGGGTGACGGGCACGTCGGCCGGGTCGTCGACGACGGCACCGGCCAGGGCGAGGCCCAGCTCCAGCGGCCGGGTCACCGTGTAGCGGGCCGACTTGAGCAGGGCGACCCGCAACACCTCGCGCTCGAGCGCCGCAGCGCCGGCCGGGCTGGCGACCTCGGCGAGGGGCCGGTGGGCCAACCGCAGGTCGAGCAGCTGGCCACCCACCACCTCGGTGCGCAGGCGGGTGAACACCCGGCGGGCGGCCGCCAGGGGCGCCGGCGGGCGCCCGGTGGCCTCCAGCAGCTGGTCGGCCCAGACGAAGGCGAGGTCGCCGGCCAGCAGCGCCCCGCTCACGCCGTACCACCCGGCGTCGCCGACCAGGCCGGCGCCCGCGTGCCGGTCGGCGAGCGACCGGTGGGCAGTGGGCTGCCCGCGCCGCCGGTCGGACCGGTCCATCACGTCGTCGTGGACGAGGGCGAACGTGTGCAGCAGCTCGACCGCGGCGGCGGCCGTCAGCACGGCGTCGTCGTGGGGCTCGCCGGCGGCCCGGTGGCCCCAGTAGACGAACGCCGGTCGCAGGCGCTTCCCGCCGGCGGCGACGAGCCGCCGGACCTCGGCCCCGAGCTCGGCGACCGCGGGGTCGAGCTCGACCAGCTCGTGCTGGCGCTCGGCGAGGAACGCGGCCAGCACCGCGTCGACCGGGCCCCGCACGACGGCCAGCGGGTCGACCGGCGTCGGCGCGGCCGGCCCGGGCCGGGACGCGGCGGCGGTGCCGCCGGTGATCCCGGTGACCCCGGGCGGGCGGTCGAGCGCCGGGTCGGCGACGCCGCCGTCGCCCGTGCCGGTGCCGTCGATGTCGCTCCCGCTCCCCTCGGCGCCGGCGGTCGGGCCGGGGCCCAGGCGGTCGACCAGCCACGCGTGGGGCGATCGGACCCGCGCCGCCAGGTGGTCGATCTGCTCGACCGACCAGGGGCTCAGCGTCTCGGGCGACCGCCGGGCGCGCTCGACCAGCTCCTCCCACGGCAGCCAGGCGACGTCGCCCACCTCGGCGGGGTCGGGGTCGGGGTCGCCGTCGACCTCGGCCACCACCACCGGGCACAGCTCGTGCTCGACGACGCCGTCGCCCATCACGGCCCGGTAGGCGAAGTCGGGCAGGGCGACCGCCATCCGCCGCGGGACCACGCCCAGCTCGTCGCGGAGGCGGCGGGTCACGGCGGCGCGCAGCGTCTCGCCCGGCAGCGGGTGGCCGCAGCAGGCGTTGGTCCACGTCCCGGGCCAGGTGGCCTTCGCCGCCGACCGCCGCGTGATCAGGACCCGCCCGCGGGCGTCGACCACGTGGCACGAGAACGCGAGGTGGAAGGGGGTGGCGGCGTGGTGGACGGTGGCCTTCGGCTCGGTGCCGCGCGGGCGGCCGGCGGCATCGAGGAGGACGACCGGTTCGTGGGCGGCGTGGAGGGGGAGGTGTTCCTGTACCCGTGCGCCCGACCGGGTCCCTGGCAACCTGCTGGCCATGTGCAGGTATCCTACAACGAGTGTCTAGATTTGCCGCGCACCCGGGGCCTGATCGTCGAGATCGGCCGAGTCGAGATCTGCCGTGCCGAGATCTGCCCACGACCTGACCATCGGCACGGTCGCCCAGCGCACGGGGACGTCGGTGGCGCTGCTGCGCGCCTGGGAGCAGCGCTACGGCTTCCCCCGGCCCACCCGGTCGAGCAGCGGGCACCGGCGCTACAGCGAGCGGCACGTCGAGCAGATCCGCCAGGTGCTGCGCCACCGCGACGCCGGACTCTCCCTGGAGGCGGCCATCCAGCGCGTCACCCCGGTCGAGCCGTCGATCTTCGACGGCCTGCGCCGCCGCCGGCCCGACCTGGCGACCCAGGCCCTGCGCAAGCGCACGATGCTGGCCATCAGCCGGGCCATCGAGGACGAGTACGGCGCCGCGGCCGACGCCCCACTGCTGCTGGCGGCGTTCCAGGAGGAGCGGTTCTGGCGGGCCAGCGAGGCTCGCTACCAGGATCTGGCGCGGACGGCGTCGTGCACCGTCGTCTTCGCCGAGCCGGCCGACCCACCGGCCGGGACGGCTGCGCCGGCGGCGGCGGGCCGCACCGGTGGCGGGCCGGTCGAGGTGCCCCTCGGGCCCGGCGAGCCGCTGCTGCGCGAGTGGGCGGTCGTCTGCCTCGGGCCGCGGGGCGGCGCCGCGCTCGTCGGCCGCGAGCGCCCCGGCGGCGCCGCGCTCGCCGGCCGCGAGCGCACCCGGGTGTTCGACGCCTTCTGGAGCATCGAGCCCGCCGTCGTCCACACCGCCGCCGACATCGCGCTGGGCATCGCCCGGCGGCTCCGGCCCGACCGGGCCGCCGAGCTCGACGCGCCCGCCCCGGTCGGCGAGCCCGGCGAGGAGGGCCTCCGCCGCGCCACCGCCCTCACCAACCGGATCGTCGCCTACGTCGAGGCCGGCTGAGGCCCCGACGGTGCCCGGTGCCGTGGCACCGAACGACGGCGTCAGGGCGAGCGCAGGGGTGGCGGGCGGGCGGATCGGTTCGATCCGACCCGCCCGCCGCGGCCCACCGGCCGGTCACGGGAGGGCAACTCGGGCCGTGACCAGGTCCCGGTGGGCGACCTCGGGAGCGATGGGGACGTCGGTGGGGAGGTCGCCGCGGTGCAGGGCGAGGAGCACGGCGGCCGCCACCGCCGTGAGGTTGACCGCCTGCTCCCGGGCCAGCGAGCGCACCCGCCGGGCCCGGCCCGGCGGCAGCTCGTCGTCGGGGTGCACCGGCGCCGCCTGCAACAGGACGGCGTGCGGGGCGGCCAGCTCGACCAGGTCGGCCACCGCCCCGCACGGCCGGAGGGCGCTCCGCCGCTGCGCCCTCGCCTCGTCGTCGAGCCCCAACCGGAACCAGGGCCCGGCGTGCACGGCGTCCGCGCCGACCACCGCTGCGACGGGGTCGTGCGTGAGCCGCAGCCGGGCCCCGGTGCGCCGCCCGATCCGCCGGACCGCCTCGATGGTCTCCGGCGGAGGGCCGCACCCCTCCGGTGTGGCGACGACGAGGTCCAGCCCCGCCAGCGCGCCGGCCTCCAGCAGGCTGGTGGCCGTCGCGTCCGCCTCGCCGACGTGGGCCACCCGCCACGTGCCGCGGCACCCGAAGGCGTCGTGGAGCGTGAGCAGGTCCGCCAGGCCCTGGCACGGGTGGTGCCGGTCGCTGCGGGCGTTGACGACGGGGTGCACCGCCCCGTCGGCCAGCCGCCGGATGCCGTCGTGGTCGCCGTGGGCGACGACCACCGCCGCCACATCGTCGCCCGCCGACATCCGGTCGGCCCGGCCGCCTCGATCGTCCCCGTGCCGCCCGTGCTGCCCGTCGCCCGCCGCCGCGGCGAGCAGCTCCGCCCCCAGCCGCTCCGCCGCGGCCGAGAACGTGCGGCGCACCCGGGTGGCGGGCCGGGACTGGTGGAAGACCACCTTCCGGCCCGCCAGATCCCCTGCGCCCAGCCGGGGGTCACGCCGCAGGTCGGCCGCGAGGCCGAGCACGTGCCGGACGCCCTCCGGGCGCAGGTCCGCCGTTCGGATCAGGTGCTGCAAGGGAC
>DATCLV010000785.1:0-5650 GCA_036563745.1 Acidimicrobiales bacterium
GAGGCGCTGGCCGCCGAGGACTGGAACCTGCCCCCGAACCCCTCGCCGAACCAGGCCCCGGCGCCCTCGCCGAACCAGACCCCGGCCCCCTCGCCGAACCTGCCCCCGGCCCCCTCGCCGAACCTGCCCCCGAACCGGGGAGCGGAGACCCCGGTTCGGGGGCAGGTTCGCCAGGTCGAGGAGTGGATCTGCCGGAAGCTCGTCCCGGCCCTCCGGCAGACGACCGACGAGATCACCCACACCCTGGCGGCCCTGCGGGGCGAGTACGTGCCCGCCGGTCCCAGCGGCGCCCCCACCCGGGGCGGCGCCCACGTCCTGCCGACCGGCCGCAACTTCTACTCGGTCGACCCCAAGGCGCTGCCGTCGCCGCTGTCGTGGGAGGTCGGGCGGCAGCTCGCCGACGCCCTGGTCGAGCGGCACGTGGCCGAGACCGGCGCGCCGCCCCGGACCGTCGGCCTCGTCCTGTGGGGCACCGCCGCCATGCGCACCGGTGGCGACGACGCCGCCCAGGCCCTCGCCCTCCTCGGCGTGCGACCCGAGTGGGAGCCCGAGTCGCAGCGGGTCACGGGCCTCACGGTGATCCCGCTGGAGGAGCTCGGGCGGCCCCGGGTCGACGTCACGCTGCGGATCTCCGGGTTCTTCCGCGACGCCTTCCCGCACCTCGTCGGGCTGCTCGACGACGCCGTGGCGCTGGTCGCCGCGCTCGACGAGTCGCCCGCCGACAACCCGATCCGGGCCGCGGGCGCCGACGACGCCCGGCTCTTCGGCCCGCCGCCCGGCGGCTACGGGTCGGGGATCCTGCCCGTGCTGGAGCGGGGGTCGTGGCGCACCGACGCCGACCTCGCCGAGGTGTACATGGCCTGGTCGGGGTTCGCCTACGGGCGCCGGCGGTTCGGCGAGGCCGCCCCCGAGGCGATGCGCCGCCGGTTCGCCGCCATCGACGTCGCCGTGAAGAACCAGGACAACCGCGAGCACGACATCTTCGACAGCGACGACTACCTCCAAGACCACGGCGGCATGGTCGCCGCCGTCCGGGCGCTGACCGGCCGGGCGCCCCGAGCGTGGTTCGGCGACACCTCCGACCCCGCGTCGCCCCAGGTGCGGGCGCTGTCGGAAGAGGCGGCCCGGGTCGTCCGCAGCCGGGTGCTCAACCCGCGGTGGATCGACGCCATGCGCCGCCACGGCTACAAAGGCGCCTTCGAGCTGGCCGCCACCGTCGACTACCTGTTCGGGTACGACGCGACGGCGCAGGTCGTGGAGGACTGGATGTACGAACGAGTGACCGCCGCCTACGTGGGTGATCCCGAGCTGCGCGACTTCTTCGCCCGCTCCAACCCCACGGCGCTGCGGTCGATCGCCGAGCGGCTGCTGGAGGCCGACCGGCGGGGCATGTGGTCGGCCAGCGAGACCGCCCGCAAGACCCTGGTCGACGCCGTGCTGGAGGCCGAGGGCTGGGAGGAGTCGGCGGGTTCGGGGGCGTCCGGGGGTTCTCGGGGCTCCGGTGACCCTGGCGGTTCCGGGGGTTCGGCGCCGTGAAGGACGCCTTCCCGTTCTCGGCGGTCGTCGGGCAGGAGGACGCCCAGCTGGCGCTGCTCCTGGCCGCGGTCGACCCGTCGATCGGCGGGGTGCTGCTGCGCGGCGAGAAGGGGTCGGCCAAGACGACCCTGGCCCGGGGGCTGGCGTCGCTGCTGCCCGGCGGGGCGCCGTTCGTGGAGCTGCCGGTGGGGGCGACCGAGGACCGGGTGCTGGGGAGCCTCGACCTCCGGGCCGCGCTCGACGGTGGCGCGCCCGACCGGTTCCGGCCCGGGCTGCTGGCCGCCGCCCACGGCGGGGTGCTGTACGTCGACGAGGTGAACCTGCTGCCCGACCACCTGGTCGACGCCCTGCTGGACGCCGCGGCGTCGGGGGTCAACCGGGTGGAGCGCGACGGCGTGTCGCACGAGCACCCGGCCCGGTTCGTGCTGCTGGGGTCGATGAACCCGGAGGAGGGCGAGCTGCGCCCGCAGCTGCTCGACCGCTTCGGCCTCTCGGTCGAGGTGCGCACCCCCCGCGACCCGGCCCTCCGCGCCGAAGCCGTCCGCCGCCGGCTCACCCACGACGCCACCAACGGCTCCGTCCCCGGCCCACGGCCGGCCTCGGGCCGTGGGCTGACCGCGGGGCCGTCCCCGGAGCCGCCCTCGGGCCCGCTGCCCGCCTCGGACCCGGCGTCGGCCGCGGGGCCGCGGACTGGCTCCGGGCTGCCCTCGGAGCCAGGGCTGCCCTCGATGCCGGGGCTGCCCTCGGAGCCGGGGTCGGGGCCGCGGACTGGCTCGGAGTCGGGGCTGCACTCGGAGCCGGGGCTGCACTCGGAGCCAGGGCTGCCCTCGGAGCCGGGGTCGGGGCCGGGTGCCGAGTCCAGTGCAGCGTCCGGGACGGGGCGAGCGACGGGCTCGGCGTCGCGGTCGAAGCCGGCCCCAGGCCCGGCGTCGGTCGCTGTCCCGGGACCCGGGCCCAGCGCGGACACCGGGGCGGAGCGCAGGACCGGCACGACGTCGGGATCAGGGTCGTGGCGTGGGACCGGCTCGGTGTCGCCGGGATCGGGGCCGGGCTCGCGGTCCGTGCCCAACGACGACGAGACGCTGCGGTGGCGCCTGGCGGCCGCCCGACCGGCGGCTCTGCCCGACGACGTGGTGCTGTTCGCCGCCAACCTGGCGGTGGCGGTCGGGGCCGAGAGCCTGCGGGCCGACCTGGTGCTGTGCCGGGCGGCGGCGGCGCTGGCCGGCTGGGAGGGCCGGGACGAGGCGACGGAGGACGACGTCGCCCGGGTCGCCCCGCTGGTCCTGCCGCACCGACGCCGGCGGCGCCCGTTCGACCCGCCGTCGCTGCCGCCCGACGACCTGGCCGAGGCCCTCGACCGCGCCCGGGAGGCGATGTCGACCGACACTGCCGACCGGGCCGACGCCCCCGAGACCGCCCCGGAGCCACCGGCCAGTGCCGACACGACGGGCGACCCGACCTCGTCAGCGGACACCGGCGACGGCCGATCCGAGACGTCGGCCCGGGCGGACGACGCCGAACCCGGCGACGACCAGCCTCCGTCGCCCGGGGCCGCCGAGCCGGCAACGTCGAGCGGCGACGCCCCGGACGCCGACGCCGGCCCGGGGCCGGCCGAGGCGTCGGCCGGTGACCGCCCGCCCGCCGGCGATCCCGGCCGAGGCAGCAACCCGACCGCGGCGACGACGCTGCCCGACGGGCCGTCGTGGCAGGAGCTCGGCGGTGGCGGGGTGAACGCCGTGGCGATCGACCGGCTCGATGCCGGGACCCGGGGTCGCCCGGCGATGGTCGAGGGCCGGGGTCGGGTGGTCGGCGACCGGACGCCGGGCCCCGACGGGCCGCAGGGGGTGGCGGTCCTGGCCACGGTCAGGACGGCGCTGGCGCGCCGGGCCGTGGACCCGACCGGGCCCCGCCTGACCGCCGACGACGTCCGGGAGCCCCGCCGGGCCGAGCGGCAGGGCCGGACCGTGGTCCTGTGCGTCGACGCCAGCGGCTCGATGGGGACGAAGGCCCGGGTCGAGGCGGCCACGGGCGCGGTGGTGGCGCTGCTGGGCGACGCCTACCTGCAGCGCGACCAGGTGGCGCTGGTGGCGTTCCGGGGCACCGAGGCCGTAGAGGTGCTGCCGCCGACCGGCAGCGTGGAGCTCGCCCGGGTGCGCCTGGCCGACCTCCCGACCGGCGGACCGACGCCGCTGGCCGAGGGCATCGCCACCGGCCTCGCCGTGGCCCGCCGGGCCGCGGCGAAGGGGTCGCGGCCGCTGCTGGTGCTACTGACCGACGGCCGGGCCACCGGCGATCCCGGTGCCCTCGACCGGGCCTGCGACGCCGCCCGGGAGGTGGCCGCCGCCGGCGTCGACGCCGTGGTCCTCGACGCCGAGGACCCCTCACCCACCGCCCTCGGCCTCGCCCGCGAGCTCGCCACCGACATGGCCGCCACCTACATCCCCCTCGCCACCCTCACCCCCACCACCGTCGAGTCCGCGGTCCGCCGATCTCTCCCGACCTAGCCCGTCCGCTCCCCGACCTCCCACCGGGCACAGGACGCGGCCGGCCGACCCGACGAGGCGTCGGCGCAGGCGTCGAACCTGCCCCCGAAACGGGGAGCTGGCTCCCCGTTTCGGGGGCAGGTTCGGGGTGCGGGTCCGAGCTACCGGGCCGCGGCGAAAGGGTTGCGGCCGCTGCGGGTGTCGCCGACCGGCGGCCGGGCGACCCCGACGCCACGGCCGAGCCGGGTCAGGCCTGGGGCGGGTCGGGGTGGAGGATCTCGTACTCGACCTCGCCGTGCTCGGCGCCGCGGAGGGGCTCGTCCCAGTCGAGGTGGAAGGTGCGGACGTAGGTCAGGCCGCAGCGCTCCATCACCCGGCGGGACCGGGTGTTGACGGCCATGGTCTGGGCCCAGACCCGGCGAACGCCCAGCTCCTTGAAGGCCAGGTCGATCAGCGCCCGGCTTCCCTCGGTGGCGTACCCCTGGCCCCAGGCCCAACGGTGGAGGCGGTACCCGAGCTCCCGCTCGCCCGGTTGGTCCTCGTCGCTGTCCAGGCCGAACCAGCCGAGGATCTTCCCGGTCGCCCGCTCGTGGGCGACCCACCGCTCGCCCAGCGACCGGTCGATCATGGCGACGACCTCGTCCCTGGTCGAGGGTCGGCCGCTGATGTAGCGCATCACCTCGGGATCGGCGTCGAGGTGCAGCATCTCGTCGACGTCGTCGGGCCGGATCGGCCGCAGGGTCATCCGCTCGGTGTCGAAGGCGTGGTGCACCCCCTCGATCTCATCACCTGCCGTGACGGACCACGGCCTGCCTTTCCGTCACCAGCATCGTGAAGTCGGCGGAACGGGACGCGGGCGGCAGCGTCCCCGACTGGCCGGTGCTGGCCGACCACGTCACTATCCAGGTGACGGTCACGCTCGCCCGGTACCGGCCGCCCGGCTGGTCGTCCGACACGTGCTGGTAGACGTGCGAGCACCTCCCGGCACCGGCGTCGGCACCCCGCTCGTCGCCGGCCTCGCCCGACCCCTGGCAGGTGACGACGGTGCCGTCGCCCATGTCCCACTCGACCTTGGCCGGCCGGGCCACCACGGTGACCGAGATGCCCGACACCGAGGCGGTGGCCGAGAAGTCGCGCCACACGAGGTCGTCGACCCACAGGTACACGGGGAACCCGACCAGCTGCGGCGCGTCGGGCGGCGGGGAAGTGTGGGGCTCGGGCGTCACCAGCGGCACCTCGGCGTAGACCTGCCGGGCGATCGTCTCGACGTCGGGCGGCTCCGGCGTCGCCGCGGCCGCCGCGGGTGTGGGTGAGCCGGGCTGGTGGACGAACCGGTCGTACGAGGCGACGCTCCCGTCGTCCAGGTAGCGGCACTCGCGGTAGTAGACCTTGCCGGCGACCAGGTCGCCGGAGGACAGCTCCTTCACCCGCTGCTCACCGGGGATCGAGTTGCCCCACCAGGCCAGCTGCCAGGGGGCGTCCCAGGTGGTGCAGCGGGTCGGCCTGGTCGGCGTCGCCGGCGCGGCACCCCGCCCCGACGACCCGGTCTGCCGCCCCGTGTCACCGGACCCACCCGGTCGCCCCGGCCGGCTCACCTCCTCCACCACCTGCACCCCCGCCCCCGGCCGATC
>DATCLV010000792.1:0-6490 GCA_036563745.1 Acidimicrobiales bacterium
TCGGTGTTGTTCTTGAACAGGTAGATGACGCCGCGGATGCCCTCCTCGCGGAGGCGCTGCTCGGCGCTCACCAGCAGCTGCTCGAGGATCCGCTCCCCCGCCTTGTCGTGCGTGACGAGGTCGAGGATCGAGTCGCACTCCGGCGTCGCGTACTCGGGGTGGCTGCCCACGTCGAGGTACAGGCGAGCCCCGTTGGCCAGGAAGACGTTCGAGCTGCGCCCCCACGAGACCACGCGCCGGAACAGGTACCGCGCGACCTCGTCGGGGCTCAGCCGGCGCTGGCCGCGCAGGGTGCACGTGACCCCGTACTCGTTCTCGAGGCCGAAGATGCGCCGCTCCATGACCGCACGCTACCGCCCCTCGGTGCGTACCGAGGGACGGTCGCGAGACGGTTGTGGGTCGGTTCCCCGGCACCTGCAGGTCAGGTGCCGGTCACACCCTGGTCAGCGTGCCGTGACGGGCCGGTCACACCGAGAACGAGTACTCGTCGGTCTCGTCCTCGCCGACGGTCCCCTCGTACACGGTCTCCTCGCCGCCCACCTCGATGGTCAGCGTGTAGTCGCCGCTGCCGCAGCTGCCGCCCTCGTCGTTGGTGAAGTCGAACCCGTGCACCTGGACGATGTACTCGCCCGACGGCGCCGAGCCCGTCGGCCACACGATGTGCTCGACCGCCGGCCCGGGGGCGCACTGGGCGTTGGAGTCGAGGTCCAGGGCCCCGCCGGACGGCGAAGACGTCGTCTCCCACGAGATCTCGGTGCCGTCGGGCTCGAACACGTGGAGGTCGAGGTCGGCCTCCGACGCCCACTCCAGCGTCAACGTCACGTCGCCGCTGCCGAGCTCGGTCAGCTCGCAGGTCGGCGAGTCGGGCAGCGACTCGCAGAGCGTCTCGGCCTCGTCGCTGTCGACGAACTCGTCCTCCTCGCCGTTGGTCCCGATCGGGCGCTCGAAGAGGCGGCCCGAGTCGAGGTCGACGAGCGTGAACGCGTCGGCCACGTCGCCCGGCTCGATCGCCACGACGTTCTGCGGGTCGAGGCCGTCCCAGGCGTCGTCGGGGTTGGCGGCCACGAACGGCAGCTCGAGGGTGCGGTCCTCCTCGTCGCCCGGGATGTCCGCCAGGTCCTGAGGCTCGAGCAGCGGGTTGCCGCAGTTGCACTTCACCCGCGGCACGCCCTGGTCGTCGACCAGCACGCCCGTGCCGGCCTGCAGCAGCGACTGGAAGGGCGTCGCCTGGCCGTCGCGGAAGCCGTGGTTGGTCACCCGGGTGTCGAACCGCAGGCGCACCGGGGTGAGCCCCTCGACGTACGACTCGATCTCGCTGGTCTCGATGCCCAGCGTCTGCGCCCACGCCGCCGCCTTGTCGGCGTTGGCCTCGTCGGTGAGGAAGTCGACGAGGGCCCCGATGTCGCAGACCCCGGTCTCCTGGCTGCCGCCGTACAGGCCGGGCTCGTCGCCGCCGGCCACCCGGCCGGCCAGCGAGGCGGCCACGTCCTGGCCGAGGTCGGGGAAGCCCTCCAGGGCGATCTCCAGCGGCTCGGCGAAGTCCTCCTCGTCGAGGTTCTCCGAGAACGGGTCGGTGCCGGTCGAGGAGACCGGTTCCAGCGTCACCGACGCCCCGACCGAGGTCCCGGTCTCGTCCTCGCGCGTGACGATGAACGCGGCGGCGGCCACCGCCACGACCAGCAGCACGCCCAGGAGGGCGAAGACCACGCCGCGGTTGTTCTTGCCGCCACCCGGGCCGGCCGGGCCGCCGGCGGGCGGGTAGCTGGGCGGCGGGCCGAAGCCCGGCGGGTACTGGGCACCCGGCGGGTACTGCCCGGGCGGGGGCTGGCCCGGCCCCGGCGGTGGGTACCCGGGAGCGCCCGGGGGCGGCCCACCCGACGCGCCGGGCTGCCCCGGCTGCGGCTGACCGGGTTGCGGCTGACCGGGCTGGGGCGGGTACTGCGCCGTGCCCGGCGGCGGGTAGCCGGGGAACGCCCCGGGCGGCGGCTGCGGGGGCGGCGCCGAGGGCTGCCCCGGCGGTGCGTAGCCCGGCGGCGGGGTCGACGGCGCGCCCGGCGGGGGCGCCGGCTGGCCCGGGGCGGGCTGGCCCGGGGCGGGCTGGCCGGGCGCGGGCTGACCCGGGCTCGGCTGGGTCGGCGCCGGCTGGTCGGGTGCGGGTTGCGTGGGCGGCGGGTCCGCCGAGGGGGTGGCGCTCACCAGCGACGTGCCACAGCTGGTGCACACGAACGCCTCGGGCGCGTTGCCGGTTCCACAGTTAGGGCAGTTCATCCACTCCGCTCCGCCACTCGGTCCGGGGGTTGGCCCCACCGCCCGGTCCTGGGCGGCGGTCGTCGCGTCACCCTACTGGTCGGCGCGCGGCCGGCCCAGCCTCTCGGGGCGAGCACGGGGATGTCCCCGACCTCCCCACCCCGGTGGGCGCGCCGCGCCGCCCGAAAGGGCACGCCAGCAGCGGCTTTCCGGGCGGTCGCGCGCTCCGGCGGTCCGCTCGACCGCCTACCCGGCGGTGTCGGTGTCCTCGCCGGGGGTGTCGGTCTGGGCCGCGTCCTCGGCCGGCACGGTCGGTTCGGGCGCCGGCTCGACGCCGCCGTCACCGGCCTCCTGGCCCAGCAGCTCGGCCACCTCGGCGTCGTCCAGGCGACGGAACGAGCGGCGGGCGCCGTTGCGGGTGAGCACCGCCACCTCGAGCTCGTCGGGTTTCAGCGTGCGGTCGCCGGCCAGGGCGCTCACCGCCGCCTGCAGCGCGGCCGCCATGTCGAGGCCCTCGCGGTAGGTGGTGTTCAGCCGGTTGGCGATCGTCTCGGCCTCGCCGCCCAGCACCGTGTAGCCGCTCTCGTCGACCACGGTGCCGTCGTAGAGGATGTGGAACAGCCGGTCCTTCTCGGGGCTCTCCCCCACCTCGGCCACCAGGATCTCGACCTCCATCGGCTTCACCTCGTGGGTGAAGACGTCGCCCAGCATCTGGGCGTAGGCGTTGGCGAGGCCCTGGGCGTCGACGTCCTCGCGGCTGAACGAGTAGCCCTTGAGGTCGGCGTGGCGGACGCCGGCGATGCGCAGCCGGTCGTACTCGTTGTAGCGACCGGCGCCGGCGAAGGCGATGCGGTCGTAGATCTCGCTGATCTTCCGCAGCGTCGCCGAGGTGTTCTCGGCGCAGATGAGGATGCCGCCCTCGTAGACCAACGCGGCCAAGGCCCGCCCGCGCGCGATGCCCTTGCGCGCGAAGTCGGCCTTGTCCTTCATCCACTGCTCGGGAGCGACGTAGAACGGCATGCTCACTTCGCCGCACCTCCCTTTCGCGTCGTGGCGGCGCCCTTGGCGCCGGGCGCCGCGCCGACCGAGGTGGTGCCGCGGGTGGTGGTCATGCTGTCGAGCAGGGCCCGGAAGCGGTCGGCGACCTCCTCGTCGGGCAGCCGGTGGAAGCCCTCGGCGGTGATCGTCGCCACCACCGGGTAGATGCCCCGGATCAGGTCGGGCCCGCCGGTGGCCGAGTCCTCGTCGGCCGCCTGGAACAGCGCGTTGATCGCCAGCTCGATGGCGTCGTCGGTGCCGAGCCCCTCGCGGTAGCCGAGCTTGATCACCGTGCCGGCGTGCAGGCTGCCCGAGCCGGTGGCGGCGAAGTCGCTCTCCTCGTAGCGCCCGCCGGTCACGTCGTACTCGAACAGGCGGCCGACGCCCCGGCGCGTGTCGAACCCGGCGAACAGCGGCACCACGGCCATGCCCTGCATCGCCGCCGGCAGGTGGCTGCGCACCATCTGCGACAGCTGGTTGGCCTTGCCCTCGAGCGACAGGGCACCGCCCTCGACCTTCTCGTAGTGCTCCAGCTGGAGCTGGAACAGCTTCACCATCTCGGTGGCCGGGCCGGCGGCGCCGGCGATGGCCACGCCCGAGTGGCGGTCGGCGGGGAACACCTTCTCCATCGTGCGGTAGCTGATGAGGTGCCCGGCCGTGGCGCGGCGGTCACCCGCCATCACGACCCCCTCGGCGCAGCGCACCGCCACGACCGTGGTGGCGTGGGTCATCCGGAGCGGGCTCTCCCCGGAGCCCGGCACGGTCTCCACGTCCCAACGGGGGCCCTGGCCGACTCGGCTCAGCAGATCGACGAACGACGGGCCCGGGTCGTCGTCGGCGCGGTAGATCGGCAAGGTCATCGAGCGGGAGGCTACAGCCTCACCCGGACCCGGTCGCGCCCCCTCCCCGCACGTACGCCGCCGCCCGCTCGAGGAGCGCCGGGTCGTCGCGGAACTTCCCCACGCCTTGGTTGCACGACAGGCAGAGGATCCCCCGCACCGCGCCCGTGTCGTGGTCGAGGTGCAGCGACGCCGCCCGCGCCGGTGCCACCCCACAGATCGCACACCCCCCGCCCTGCGACGCCAACATGGCGTCGAGCTCGTCCGCCGAGATCCCGAACGTCCGCCAGCAGTACGCGTCCCGTTGCTTCCGCTTCCGCTCCGGCGTCTCGTTCAGCCGACGCCGGTAGTACTCGGTGAGGGGCTTCGGCTCCCCACAGATCCTGCATCGCTTCGCCGACAACCAACCCTCCCGGACCGCTCTGTCCAGGAGGGAAGCCTAAACGACGTTTCGATGCATTTCGGCGCTACTCGCCGCCTTTCTGTACGTAAGACTTCACGAAGTCCTCCGCGTTGCTCTCGAGGACTTCGTCGATCTCTTCGAGGAGGTCGTCGAGCTCAGCCTTGATCTTCTCGCCCTGGTCGGACGTCGCCGGAGCTTCCTCGACGACTTCCTCCGCGCGAGCGGGGGCGGACTTCTTCTTCTGCTCTCGCTCAGCCATGTCGCCTGTTCCTCGTTCTCTTTCGCTACTGCCCCAGCCGGTCCAACAGCTCGGCCGGACTGGTGCACTCGGCCATCAACCTACCTACGTGCGACTCCGTTCCACGTGTCGGGTCCATCATGGGAACCCGGCGCAGCGGGTCGCCGCCGACGTCGAACACCATCGAGTCCCAGTTGGCCGCCACGATCTGGTCGGCCCAGCGCTGGAGGCACTTGCCCCGGAAGTAGGCCCGGGTGTCCTTGGGGGGCTCGAAGACCGCCGCCGCGACCTCGCGGTCGTCGGTGATCCGCTCGAGGCCCACCCGGGAGGCCAGGCTCTTCTCGGCCCGGAGGTCGTGGTACTGGAGGTCCATCGCCGCCAGCTTGGCATCGTCCCACCCGATGCCGTGGCGATCCCGGAAGCCCTGCATCAGGCGGTACTTGGCCACCCAGTCGAGCTGGCCGGAGAGGGTCATGAAGTCGGACTCGAGGCCGACGAGCACCTCCTCCCAGCGGCGCAGCACCTCGGCGCCGATCTCCGGCGCGCCGAGGCACTCGAGCCCGTGCTCCTCGGCGTACTTCTTCGCCCGGTCGAAGTACTCCCACTGCATCTCGACGGCGGTCATCGAGGTGCCGTCGGCCAGCTCCAGCGGCTTGCGCAGGCTCAGGTCGTAGGAGACGTGGCGGAGCGCCTGCACGGGGGCGGCCAGCGTGAGGTCGCGGTGCAGGAACTCGTCCTCGATCATCGACAGCACCAGCGCGGTCACGCCGACCTTGAGGAACGTGGCGACCTCGCTGAGGTTGGCGTCGCCGACGATCACGTGGAGGCGCCGGTAGCGCTGCGCGTCGGCGTGGGGCTCGTCGCGGGTGTTGACGATCGGCCGCTTCAGCGTGGTCTCGAGGCCGACCTCCTCCTCGAAGAAGTCGGCCCGCTGGGTGAGCTGGAACGGCACGTCGTCGACGGTGAGACCGGGCGCCTCGGTGCCGACCTTGCCGGCGCCGGTGTAGATCTGGCGCGACACGAAGTGGGGCATCACGTGGGTGACGATCCGCGAGAACGGGACCTGCCGGTCCATCAGGTAGTTCTCGTGGAACCCGTAGGAGTTGCCCTTCCGGTCGGAGTTGTTCTTGTAGACGACGATCTCCTCGCCCGGCGGCAGCAGCGACTTCGCCGCCTGCATCGAGCGCTGGAGGATGAGCTCCGCCGCCTTGTCGTACACGACGATGGCCCGCGGGTCGGCGCACTCGGGCGTCGACAGCTCGGGGTGGGCGTGGTCGACGTAGTAGCGGGCGCCGTTGGTCAGGACGGCGTTGACGAGGTGGGTCTCGACCTCGGGCGCCAGCGCCGTCTCGGCGCTGAAGCCACGGGCGTCGACGTCGGGGTGCTCGTCCTCGAAGTCCCACCCGACCCGGGGGCTGGGCCGAGAGCCCGCACCGGTCCGCGCCAGCTCCTGGACGTAGGCGTTGATGAGGACGGAACTCGCCGCGATCGGGTTCGACTCCGCGGCGCCCCGCACGAGGATGCCGTACTCGGTCTCGACACCGATGATCTTCCGCAGAGCCACATGACGACGTTACCCCTCGTCCGCGCCCCACGAGACCGCCCCGCGGAAGTGTCGCAGCGTTGTCACCCGCCCACCGGTTGCGGTCCCGGTGGCCGGCCGGGTCGGCGCCGGGCGCCGATCGCGCTGCGCGTTCGGTGGCCGGAGACGACAGACTCCTGACT
>DATCLV010000795.1:0-1552 GCA_036563745.1 Acidimicrobiales bacterium
GAGCTCGGCGTGGCTGAGGGCCGAGGCGTTGGCCCGCAGGCCCCGCAGCCGCGCCACCCACGGCGCCCCGGCGTCGAGCACGTGCTCGAAGTGGGTGGGGTGGGCGCAGTTGACCATGAAGTAGTCGGGCCGGGCCTCGGCGTCGACCTCGGCGATCGCGGTCGCCAGCGCCGTCCCGTCGGGGAGGGTGCCGTCCCGCTCGACCGTGAACGAGATCGCCACGGGGAGCCCGGCGGCGCGGGCGGCCCGGGAGATGCCGATCGCCTCGCCGGTCCCCGTCAGCGTGAGGGCGGTGACGAGGTCGGCGCCGGCCGCCGCGAACGACTCGATCTGGGGCGTGTGGTAGGCGGCCGCCTCGTCGGGGTCGACCGGGCCGTCGGCGACGTAGCCGTCACCCCGGGGGCCGATGTTGCCGCTCACCAGGAAGGTGTCGAGGCCGGCGCCGTCCCGCAGCCGGTCGAGGAAGGCGACCGACTCGCGGTTGATCCGGTCGAGGTCGGCGGGGGAGTAGCCGACCTTCGCGCCCCAGTCGCCGTTGGCACGCCAGGTGGGGGTCTCCAGCTGGATCGCCGCGCCCGCCTTCCGGGCGATCTCGATGTAGCCCTCGAAGTACTGCGTGAGCAGGTCGCGGCCCTTGTCGTCGTCCATGAGGACGAAGGCCGCGAACTCCGGCAGGTCGGCACCGTGGTGGTAGATGAGGTCGGTCTCGAGGCCGCCGTCGGTGACGACCGGGCGGCCGGCGAGCTGGGGCAGCCGGGCGGCCGCGGTGGGGGTGTCGGCGTGGGTGGGGTGGTCCATGTCTATCCCGCTCCTTCGTAACAGACCGTTTGGTCTGGTTTTAACAGACTGATCGGTCTGATACAACTAGTCCATGCCCAGGGACGGCACCGCCACCCGAGAACGGATCCTCGACGTGGCCGAACGGCTGATGACCGACCAGGGCTACAACGCCACGTCGCTCGACCAGGTCATCGCCGCGTCGGACAGCTCGAAGGGCGCGTTCTTCCACCACTTCCGGTCGAAGTCCGACCTGGCGCTGCAGCTGGTCGAGCGCTACGTCCGCGCCGACCTCGCCCACCTCGAGGAGGGGCTCGCCGCCGTCGCCGACATCGACGACCCCGCCGCCCGGGCCGTGGCGTTCGTCCGCCACTTCGAGGACGGCGCCGACGAGCTGATGGCGGCGCAGTCCGGTTGTCTCTACGCCACCGTCCTGGCCGAGCGGGAGCTCGTCGGCACCGAGATCGACGCCCAGATCGCCAAGGCCACCGTCGCCTGGCGCGACGCGTTCGCCGACCTCCTCCGCCCCGCGCTCGCCGCCGCGCCCCGGCACGTCGTGGTCGACGCCGAGCACCTCGCCGACCACCTGTACACGACGTTCGAGGGCGGCTTCATCCTCTGCCGGACCTTCACCGACCCGTCCCTCATGCGCGCCCAGCTCCAGGTCTTCCGCCAGCTCCTGGAGTCCCTCCTGACCTCGGGCCCCTGACCTTCCTCGACGAGGTCACACGACGAACCTGCCCCCGAAACGGGGAGCCGGCTCCCCGTTTCGGGG
>DATCLV010000803.1:0-13292 GCA_036563745.1 Acidimicrobiales bacterium
GCGCAAGATTCCCCACTGCTGCCTCCCGTAGGAGTCTGGGCCGTGTCTCAGTCCCAGTGTGGCTGATCGTCCTCTCAGACCAGCTACCCGTCGTCGCCTTGGTGAGCCGTTACCTCACCAACAAGCTGATAGGCCGCGAGACCGTCCCGAAGCGGCGGACCTTTCCTCACCTCGCCATGCGACGTGGTGGGGGTATCCGGTATTAGACCCCCTTTCGAGGGCTTATCCCAGACTTCGGGGTAGGTTTCTCACGTGTTACTCACCCGTTCGCCACTAGGTCTTCCCCAGTGTTGCCACTGGTTGGACCTCGTTCGACTTGCATGTGTTAAGCACGCCGCCAGCGTTCGTCCTGAGCCAGGATCAAACTCTCCATCGAGATCAATGCCATCAAACGCCGAAGCGATCGATGACGTTCGATCGAGATATTGCTGGCACCGAAATCAATGACGATGCGATGCATCGCCAAGGCAAATTGACGGTGCGTAAATGACTTACGACCACGTCGTCAGAGCCGAAGCTCATCCGACGAGATCGCCCGCACTCGCTCTCTCGTCCTCTCTTCTGTTTTCAAGGAGCGCCTCATGCCGCGGCACATGCCCTAGACTGGGCTTCGGTGCCTGCTGGCTGGTGACTCTCTGGCCGCCGCTGCGGGCCTCAGTGGCTCGGGGCGACGAGGGGATAATCTAGCAACGGCCCCGAACCGAGTCAACTCAATCCCGGACTATTTCCGGAATTTCTGCGGAACCCCTGGTCACGAGCACCGCGTAGGACTTCTTGCCCTTCCGGAGGACGACGTACCGGCCGTGCCGGAGGTCGCCCGCCTGGATCGAGCGGTCGAGGCCGACCCGCTCCCCGTTCACGTACACCGCCCCCGACTCGAGGGAGCGGCGGGCGTCGGACTTCGAGCTGGCCAACCCGACGGACAGCAGAACGTCCACGATGGGCCCGGCATTCCCGTCGGCCGGGATCTCCGCCGTCGGCACCTCCCGGGCCACGGCCGCCAGCGCCTCGGGGCCGGCCTCGTCGACCGAGCCGCCGAACAGCACCGCGGACGCCTCCTCGGCCGCCACCGCCGCCGCCTCCCCGTGCACCAGCCGGGTGACCTCCCGGGCCAGGGCCCGCTGGCCCGACCGCCGCTCCGGCGCCTTCTCGTGGGCGGCGACGAGCTGGTCGACCTCCTCGACCGGCAGCAGCGTGAACTTGAGCAGGAACTCCCGCACCTGGCGGTCGTCGGTGTTCATCCAGTGCTGGAAGAACCGGTACGGGCTCGTGCGCTCCGGGTTGAGGAACACCCGGGCCCCGGTGGTCTTGCCGAGCTTCGACCCGTCGGGCGCCAGCAGCAGCGGCCACGACAGCGCGTGGACCGTGTGCCCCCGCACCCGCCGCACGAGGTCGACGCCCTGGACGATGTTGCCCCACTGGTCGGACCCGCCGATCTGGAGCTCGACGCCCAGGTGGTCGTGGAGCCACAGGTAGTCCCAGGCCTGCAGCAGCATGTAGCTGAACTCGGTGAAGCTGATGCCCTGCTCGCTCTGCATCCGGGCCTTCACCGACTCCCGGGCGACCATCTGGTTGACGGTCACGTGCTTGCCGATGTCGCGCAGGAAGTCGAGCAGGGTGACGTCGGCCGTCCAGTCGTGGTTGTTCACCAGGACGGCCCGCTCCCCCTCCGGGTCGAACGGGACGACCCGGGCGATCTGCTCCTTGAGCGCCTCGACGTTCCGGGCCAGCGTCTCGGGGTCGAGCAGGTTCCGCTCGTCGGACCGGCCGCTCGGGTCGCCCACCATCCCGGTGGCCCCGCCGGCCAGCGCCACCACCCTGTGGCCGGCGTCCTGGAAGCGCCGGAGCACCAGCAACCCGATCAGGTTGCCGGTGTGGAGGCTGTCGGTGGTCGGGTCGCACCCGTAGTAGAGCGTGATCGGCCCCGACGCGAGCCGGGCGGCCAGCGCCTCCCGGTCGGTGGTGTCGTGGAGCAGGCCACGAGCCTCGAGGTCGTCCAGGATGTCCACGTGCAGATGCTCCCAACGTGCGGTTGACCGGTCCAACCGATTGTCGCCGATCCCGACTGGACGCCGAGCCACCCCCGTGGCGAGTCTGGTGCCTTGTCCCGAACGAAGGTGCTCATCTCCGTCGTCGTGATCGGCCTCGTGTCGATGTGGGTCTACGTCGTGTACCTGGCCTTCGGGCCCGGCCGGCAGCCCCCGATCGACCGCCTGGAGGACCCGTCGTTCGCCGAGGCCGCCGGCCCCCGCTGCTCCGAGGCGGTGGCCGAGGTGGAGCGGCTCCCGGTCGCCAGCGAGACCGACAGCGCCGCCGAGCGGGCCGAGGTGCTCGAGCAGGCCAACCGGATCTTCGAGGAGATGCTCGACGACCTCGAGGACATGACCGACCTCGCCCCCGCCGGCGACCAGCGCGAGCGCGCCGAGGCGTGGCTCGCCGACTGGCGCGTGCTCCTCGCCGACCGGGAGGCCTACGCCGAGCGGCTCACCCGCGACGAGGAGGCCGAGATGCTGGTGTCGGAGAAGCCCGGCACCGGACGGCACATCACCGGGTGGATCGACGAGTTCGCCCTGGCCAACAAGATCGACGACTGCGCCACGCCGACCGACGCGTAGCCGCGGGCGCTGCGTCGCCCGCCGACGCGTCGCTGCCGCCCCGCGCCAACCACGAGCCCCGGGCGCCGGCGCGGTCAGGGCGGCGGGAGCGCCCGCAGCGCGGCCAGCGCGGCGTGGGCCAGCCGGTGGGTGCCGGGGTCGAGGCCGAGCCCGTCGAGCTCGTCGACGCCCGCCCATCGCAGGCCGCGGGACTCGTGGTTGGCGCGGGGCACCGCGCCCGGCGGCGCCACCACCAGGTAGCGGGCGTCGAGGTGGAGGTGCGACACCTCGCCCGGCGCCACGAACAGGTGGACGTCGACGTCGACCGCCGGCACCGCCACCCGCAGGCCCTCGATGCCGGTCTCCTCGGTCGCCTCCCGCAGCGCGACCGCCGGGAGCGCGGCGTCACCGTCGGCATGCCCGCCGGGCTGCAGCCAGCGCCCCACCTTGGCGTGGAGCATGAACAGGAACCGCTCGCTCGCCGGGTCGACCACCATCGCCGAGCCGGTCAGGTGGCCCTCGGCGCACGACCGGTGGAGGGCGTCGGGGTGGGCGTCGACGAAGTCGAGAACCTGCCGCCGCAGCGCCTCGTCGAGGCCGAACGGGCCCGCCGCGGCGACGTGCGCCCGGGCGACCGCCAGGTCGGCGCTCGGGGCGAGCAGCGGGTCGTCGGGGTCGAGCAGGCGCACCGGCGGCGCGGCGCCACCCGGCCGCGAGCCACTCGGGCCCGACGACCCCGGCCCGGACGGCCCGGCGACGGGCTCGCTCCCCCGCTCAGCCACCCGCGTCGGCCCCCGCCGGCCCCGCCGGCCGGTCGAACAGGTCGCGGCGCGGCTCGTCGGTGTAGACGGGGGCGCGGCCCGCGTCGAAGGCCCGGATGGCCTCCTGCAGGTTCTCGGTGAAGCCGAGCATGAGCTGGTTGCGGTCCTCCAGGGCGATGGCGGCGTCGAGGCTCGACACCTCGAGGTTGGCCCACAGGGCCTCCTTGGTCATCGCGAGGCCGTAGGGGCTGAAGGCGCACATGGCCTCGGCCATCGCCAGCGCCTCCTCGACCACCTGTCCCGGCGCCACCACCCGCGACACCAGGCCCATCTCCAGGGCCTCGGCGGCGTCGACCTTCCGGCCGGTGAGCAGCAGGTCGTGGGCACGGGCGGCCCCGATCAGGCGGGGCAGCAGCCAGCCGGCGCCCATCTCGGTGCTGGTGAGGCCGTTGACGATGCCGGTGGCGTTGAGCTCGGCCGACGGGTCGGCGATCCGGAGGTCGGCACCGAGCGCCAGGCACATGCCGCCACCGTAGGCGGGACCGTTGATGGCGGCGATCACCGGCTGGGGCAGGTCGCGCAGCCGCAGCACGAGCCGGCTGTAGGCCCGCATCGACCGCTGGGCGATCCGGCCCACCGACAGGCCGTCGACGCCGGGCAGGACCCCGTAGTCCTTGAGGTCGAGGCCCGAGCAGAACCCGCGGCCGGCGCCGGTGAGCACCACGACCCAGGTGTCGTTCTCGGCGGCGACGTCGGCCAGCACCCGGTCGAGCTCGACCGCCAGGTCGATCGACAGGGCGTTGAGCCGCTCCGGCCGGTTGAGGATCACGACGGCCACGTGCGGCCGCGGGTGCTCGACGAGAACGTGTTCCATTTCTGGACGCTACCGCCGGGAGACGTGCGGGTCCCCGGGCACGTACCAGCGCCACGGGTGCTCGGCGCCCGCCGACAGGCCGATCCGGGTGGTCTGCACGGGGTCGGCGGGCGGCGGGGTGCCGTCGTCGACGACGGTGACGCCCCGGTCGCCGGTCACCAGGTCGGCGCCGTCGAAGCTGCCGTCGATCCCCAGCGCCTGGCACAGCTTGGCCGGCCCGTTGCACAGGTCGACCGGCCGGCGCGCCTTCGGCCGCCGCGCCCGCATCACGTCGATGCCCTCGAGCGGCGCCAGCGCCCGCAGCAGCACGGCCACGCCCTCGCCCACCTCGCCGCAGACGGCGTTGGCGCACCAGTGCATCCCGTAGGTGAAGTAGACGTACAGGCCACCCGGGGGCCCGAACATGGTGCGGTTGCGGTTGGTCATGCCCCGGTAGGTGTGGGCGCCGGGGTCCTCGCCGCCGCAGTAGGCCTCGACCTCCACGATCCGGCCCACCAGGCCGTCGTGGACGAGCAGCTTGTTGAGCAGCTCCGGCGCGACGACCCGGGCGTCGCGCCGGAAGAACTCGCGGTCGACCGGCGCTATGGCTCGGCCTTCCCGTCGTCCTCGGACGACTTGTCGAGGTCGAAGCTGGCGACGAACTGGCCGAACTCGCTGAGGTCGAACTCGCCCGACACGGGCTTCTCCGGCTTCGCCTTGCCGGCCTTCCTGGACTCGGCCTTCTCCGGCTTCTCCGGCTGCTCGGACTCGGGCGGTACCGGCGGTGCGGGCGGCTCCTGGTCCGGGGGCACGGCCGGCGCATCCTCCAGGGCCGAGGTCGCCGCGGCGGTGAACGCCGACACCAGCGGCCCGACGGCCGGCGGCTCGCCCGGCCCGGGCTCGTCGACCGGCTCGACCGCGTCGGCCGGCCCGGACGCGTCGACCGGCGCCACCGGCGCGTCGGGCCCCGCGACCACCTCGGGTGCCGGCGGCCCGGCGGGCGCCGGCTCGGCCTCGACCGGCGGCACCAGCGGATCGATCTGGGGCAGCTCACCCGACGGACGGCGGTCGTCCACCGGGGGCACGAGCGGCTCGATCTGCGGCAGCTCGCCCGAGCGGCGCACGTCGTAGGGCGGCACCAGGGGTTCGATCTGCGGCAGCTCGCCGGGGCGCCGCTCCTCGACCGGTTCGGCCGGTGCGGCCGGCTCGGCCGCCTCCGCCGCGGCATCGACCTCGGGAGCCCCGACCGCGTCCGCCGCCGGCGCCGCCGGCGCTGCCTCGTCGCCCGCGACGACCCCGGTGGTGGCGCCGGTCTCGACCGGCGCCACGGCCTCGCCGCCGCCTCCGCCCTCGCCTTCGGCCTCGGCGTCGCCGTCCGGGGACGTGACCGCCGCCAGGTGCGCTTCGAACGCCTCCAGCTGCGGGGCGACCGCCGACGGGCCCGCCGCGCCCCGGGTCGTGCGGCGCCGGACGGCCAGCCCCGGCCCCACCAGCCGGGCCGCCTCCGGACCGAGGTCGGGGTGGAGGGCCACCAGGTCCTCCAGCGTCTGGCCGAGGTCGAGCGACCGGCGCACCAGCTCGCCCACCACCGCGTGCGCCTTCCGGAACGGCATGCCCTGCTGCACCAGCCACTCGGCGAGATCGGTGGCCGACAGCGACGGCTCGTCGCCCGCCGCCGCCATCGCCTTGGGCTCGAAGGTGATCGTCCGGTACAGGCCGGCCATCGCGCCCAGCGCCAGGCGGAGCTGGTCGACCGTGTCGAACAGCGGCTCCTTGTCCTCCTGGAGGTCGCGGTTGTAGGCCAGCGGCAGGCCCTTCAGCGTGGCCAGGAACCCGGTGAGGTTCCCGATCACCCGGCCCGCCTTGCCCCGGGCCAGCTCGGCGATGTCGGCGTTCTTCTTCTGGGGGAGCATCGACGAGCCGGTGGCGTAGGCGTCGTCGAGGGTGGCGAACCCGAACTCCTCGCTCGTCCAGAGGACGATCTCCTCGCCCATCCGGGACAGGTGCACGGCCAGCAGGCCCAGGGCGAACAGGGCCTCGGCGACGAAGTCGCGGTCGCTCACCGCGTCGAGGCTGTTGTCGAACGGCTTGGCGAAGCCCAGCTCGGTGGCGGTGAAGGCGGGGTCGAGCGGCAGCGACGACCCGGCCAGCGCCCCCGCCCCGAGCGGCGACACGTCGAGGCGCCGGATGCAGTCGCGCAGCCGGTCGACGTCGCGGGCCAGCGCCCAACCGTGGGCCAGCAGGTGGTGGGCCAGCAGCACCGGCTGGGCCCGCTGCAGGTGCGTGTAGCCGGGCAGGTAGAGGCCCTCGGCCGCCTTCGCCCGCTCCAGCAGCACCTGCTGGAGCGCGACGACCCGGTCGACCACCACGGCCAGCTCCCGCTTGCACCACAGGCGCAGCGCGGTCGCCACCTGGTCGTTGCGCGACCGGCCGGTGTGCAGCTTGGCGCCGGCGTCGCCGGCCAGCTCGGTGACCCGCCGCTCGATCGCGGTGTGGATGTCCTCGTCGGAGGGCACGAAGCGGAAGTCGCCCTTGGCGAGCTCCTGCTCCACCTGGTCGAGCGCGACCAGGATCTCGGTGGCCTCCAGGTCGGTGATCACCTCGGCCCGCGCCAGCCCGGCCACGTGCGCGCGGCTGCCGGCCAGGTCGTCGAGGGCGAGCCGCCGGTCGAACGGCAGGCTCACCGTGAACGCCATCAGCTCGTCGGCCGGACCGCCGGCGAACCGGCCGTGCCAGAGGGTGTGGGCCTCGTCGCCCGACGCCGAACCGCCGGCACCGCCCGGGCCCGACCCGCCGCCGTCACCCGCGTCACCCGGGCCGCCCGCGCCGGCGCCGGCGCCCACCGTGCCCGGCTCGCCCGCCGACCCCGGGTCGGGCGCACCGCCCGACCCCGACGACCCCGACGGCTGCTCGACCGGCTCCCCCGGGCCCAGAGGACCCTCGGGCGCCAGGTCGGCCAGCTCGGCGTAGGGGTCCGGCTTCGGCACCGGGCCCTCCGGCTCCGTCACGGAGCGCCCCCGCCCTGGACGGCCGCCCACGTCTGGATGCCGAGGCCCCACAGGCGCACGAAGCCTTCGCTGTCCTCGTGCCGGAACCGGTCGGCGGCGTCGTAGGTGGCGAGGCCGTAGTCGTACAGGCTGTGCGGGCTCCGCCGGCCGGTCACCTGGACCGACCCCGGCGTCAGGTGCAGCCGCACCTCACCGGTCACGTGCCGCTGGCTCGACGCCACGAACGCGTCGAGCGCGTCCTTCAGCGGGCTGAACCACAGGCCGTCGTACACCAGCTCGGCGTAGCGCGACTCGAGCCGGCTCTTCTCCCGTGCCAGGTCGCGCTCCAGGCAGATGCCCTCCAGGTCGGCGTGCGCCAGCAGCAGCGCCAGGGCGCCCGGGGCCTCGTAGGTCTCCCGGCTCTTGATGCCGACCCGCCGGTTCTCGACCATGTCGATCCGACCCCAGCCGTAGGCGCCGACGATGCCGTTCAGCTTGGTGATCAGCGCCGCGGCCGACAGCGCCTCGCCGTCGAGCGACACCGGCACGCCCTGCTCGAAGCCGACGACCACGTCGACGGGCTCGGTGGCGGACGGCTTGGTCAGCGACCACACCCCCGGGGGCGGCACGGCCCACGGGTCCTCCATCTCGCCGCACTCGATGGCCCGGCCCCAGAGGTTGTCGTCGATGGAGTAGAGCTTCTCCTTCGTCGCCGTGATCGGGATCTCGTGGTCGTCGGCGTAGTGGATGCAGTCCTCCCGGGTCATGCCCCACGACCGCACGGGCGCCACGACGTCGAGGTCGGGGGCGAGGGCCCGGGTGGCGACCTCGAAGCGGACCTGGTCGTTGCCCTTGCCGGTGCAGCCGTGGGCGACGGCGTCGGCCGCGTGCTCCCGGGCCGCCGCCACCAGGTGCTTGACGATCACCGGCCGCGACAGCGCGGACACCAGCGGGTAGCGCCCCTCGTACAGCGCGTTGGCCTGCAGCACGGGGACGCAGTAGTCGCGGGCGAACTCCTCCCGGGCGTCGACCACGAACGCGTCGACCGCCCCGGCGGCCAGCGCGCGCTGCCGCACGACGTCCCAGTCCTCGCTCGCCTGACCGACGTCGACGGCCAGGGCGATGACCTCGACGTTCAGGTTGTCGATCATCCACCGCACCGCGACCGACGTGTCGAGGCCACCGCTGTAGGCCAGGACCACTCGCTTCACCACGTCACATCCTCCAGTTCACAGGCCCGCGAGCTCGCGGAGCTGGGTTGCCATCTCTTCGCCCCCGATCTCCTCGGCCACGACCACCAGCAGGGTGTCGTCGCCGGCCACGGTCCCGACCACGCCGGGCAGCCCGGTGCGGTCGAGGGCCGAGGCGACCACGTGCGCGGAACCCGGTGGCGTGCGCAGCACGACCAGGTTCGCCGACGAGGCCACGTCCACCACCCACTCCCCGAAGACCCGGCGGAGGTGCGCCTCCGGCAGGTGCTGGTCCTTCGGGAGCTCGGGGATGGCGTACACCGTGTCGCCCCCCGGCACGCGGACCTTCACCGCGCCCATCTCGTCGAGGTCGCGCGACACCGTGGCCTGCGTGGCCGCCACCCCCTCGGCGGCCAGCAGCTCGACCAGCTGCACCTGGCTGACCACGGCGTGCTCGGTGAGCAGGCGGGCGATGCGGTGCTGCCGCTGCGGCTTGGCCAGCGGCCGCACCTCCCCCATCAGGCCCGGGCCCTTCGCGCCGTCGCCGTGCCGGTCGCCGTCGCCGTTCACGCCGCCTGCTCCAGCAGCCAGGACAGCAGGCCCCGGAACGCGTGCAGCCGGTTGTGGGCCTGGGCGACGGCCCGGCTCTGGGGGCCGTCCATCACCGCGGCCGTCACCTCCTCGCCCCGGTGGGCGGGCAGGCAGTGCATGAACACGGCGCCGGGCGCGGCCCGGCCCATGAGGTCGTCGTCGACGGTGAAGCCCTCGAAGGCCCGGCGCCGCGCCTCGGCCTGGTGCTCCTGGCCCATCGACGCCCACGTGTCGGTGTGCACGGCCACCGCCCCCTCGACCGCCTCGTGCGGCCGGTTGGACACGGTCGGCTCGCCGCCCAGGCCCCGCAGCCGGTCGAGGTCGGCCTCGGTCGGCCCGTAGCCGGGCGGGCACGCCAGCCGCACCTTCATGCCGAGCATGGTGGCGCCCAGGCTGAGCGACCGGGCCACGTTGTTGAAGTCGCCCACCCAGGCGACCGTGCCGCCGTCGAGGGAGCCCAGCACCTGGCGCATGGTGAGCAGGTCGGCCAGCGCCTGGCAGGGGTGGCCGTCGTTGGAGAGCAGGTTGACGATCGGGATCGCCGCCACCGACGCGAGCTCCTCGAGCAGCGCCTGCTCGAAGACCCGGGCGCCCAGCACCGCGTGGTAGCCGGACAGGACCCGGGCGACGTCGGTGATGGGCTCGCGGTCGCCGGGGTTGACCTCGTCGCGCCGGAACGTCACCGGGTGGCCGCCCAGCTGCACCACCGCCACCTCGCAGGAGTGGCGGGTGCGCAGCGACGGCTTCTCGAAGTAGAGCCCGACCGTGCGGCCGGCGAGCACCGGCGGCAGGTCCGGGGTCTCGGCCCGGTCGAGGACCGCGACCAGCTCGTCGGGCGTGAGGTCGTCGATCTCGAGGAGGTGGCGCAGGGTCACGACGCCGCCACCGTCTTCACGGCCGCCGCGATCAGCGAGACGGCGGCGTCGATCTCCTCGTCGGTGATCAGCAGCGACGGGGCCAGGCGCAGCGCGGTCGGCGTGACGGCGTTGACGATCGCGCCCGCGTCGAGCAGGACGCCGGCCACGTCGGTGGACGCCAGGCCCGGCGCCAGCTCCACCGCCAGGAGCAGGCCCAGGCCCCGGACGGCGACCACGCCGTCGATCTCGGTCAGCGCCCCGAGCAGCTTCCGGCTGGCCGCCGCGGCCCGCTCGGGCAGGCGCTCGGCCTCCATCGTCGCCAGGACCGCCCGGGCGGCGGCCGTGGCGAGGGGCTGGCCGCCGAAGGTCGTGGCGTGGTCGCCGGGCCGGAACACGTCGGCGACCTCGGCCTTGGCCCAGCACGCCCCGATCGGCACGCCGTTGCCGAGCGCCTTGGCCATCGTGACCACGTCGGGCACCACGCCGAAGTGCTGGAACCCGAACCACCGCCCGGTCCGGGCGAGGCCGGTCTGCACCTCGTCGACCACGAACAGCACGCCCCGCTCGTCGCACAGCCGCCGGACACCCCGGAAGTACTCGAGGCCGGCGGGGTTGACGCCGCCCTCGCCCTGCACGGGCTCGAGCACCACCGCCGCCACCGAGGGGTCGAGCGCCGCCTCGAGGGCGGCGAGGTCGTCCCAGGCGACGTGGCGGAAGCCCTCGGGCAGCGGCTGGAACCCCTCGTGCTTGGCCGGCTGGCCGGTGGCGTGGAGGGTGGCGAGCGTGCGGCCGTGGAAGCTGCCGTAGGCCGACACGACCACGTGCCGGCCGTGCCCGCCGAACCGCCGCGCCAGCTTGAAGGCGCACTCGTTGGCCTCGGCGCCCGAGTTGGCGAAGAAGACCTTGCCGCCGAGCGGGGTGCCGTCGCCGACGAGCCGGTCGATCGTGGCGGCGACCTCCCAGGCGATGGGGTTGCCGAACAGGTTCGACACGTGGAGCAGCGTCCGCGCCTGCTCGGCGAGGGCGTCGGCGACCGCGGGGTGGCTGTGGCCGAGGCTGGTGACGCCCAGGCCCGAGAGCAGGTCGAGGTACTGGCGGCCCTGGTCGTCCCACACCCACGAGCCCTCGCCGCGGACGAACCGCACGCGGGGCTCGGCGTAGGTGGGCATGAGCGACGCGAACGACGGTGCGGCGGTCATGCCCCGGCGCCTTCCAGGTCGGGTGCTCCGTCGGTGATCATCGTGCCGACGCCTTCGTCGCTGAAGAGCTCCAACAGGAGGACGTGCGGGATGCGGCCGTCGAGGAGGTGGGCGGACCCGACGCCGTGGCGCACGGCGTCGAGGGCGGCCGCCACCTTCGGGATCATCCCGCCGCTCAGCCGACCGTCCGCGATCATGGCATCCAGCTCGGGGGCGTCGATCCGGGAGACGAGCGTTTCCGGGTCGTCCACGTCGAGGAGCAGCCCGGCGATGTCGGTGAGAAAGATCGCCTTCTCGGCGCCGAGCGCCGCGGCCAGCGCCCCGGCCACGGTGTCGGCGTTGATGTTGTAGGCCTGCCCCTCGGCGTCGGACCCGATCGTCGACACCACCGGGATCAGGTCCTCGGCCAGCAGCTTGTGCACGATGCCGGGGTTCACCGCCGCCACCTCGCCGACGAAGCCCAGCTCGGGGTTCCGGGCGCTGGCGAGGATGAGCCCGGCGTCCTCGCCGGAGATGCCGACGGCGATCGGGCCGTGGACGTTGATGGCCGACACGATCTCCCGGTTCACCTTGCCGACCAGCACCATGCGAGCGATGTCGACGGTCTCGGCGTCGGTGACCCGCAGGCCGTCCCGGAACTCGGGCTCCTTGCCGAGCCGCTCCATCAGGGCGCTGATCTGGGGGCCGCCGCCGTGCACCACGACCGGGCGCAGGCCCACGGCCCGCAGCAGCACCACGTCGGCGGCCACGGCCCGGGCCAGCTCGGGGTCGACCATGGCGTTGCCGCCGTACTTCACGACCACGATCGCCCCGCGGAACCGCTGGATGTAGGGCAGCGCCTCCACCAGGACCGCGGCCCGCAGCTCGCCCACCGTCGCGCCGGCGGCGCCGGCGGCGCCCGCGGCTGTCGTCGCCGTGCTCACGACGTGCCCATGTTCTCGTCGACGTAGGCGTGGGTCAGGTCGTTGGTGAGGATCCGGGCCTCGCCCGTGCCCACGCCGAGGTCGCAGGTCAGCTCCAGGTACTCGCCCTCCATGTGGGCGGCGACGGCGGCGCGGTCGTGGTCGACCTCGATGCAGCCCCGGCTGACCACGGTGCCGCCGTAGGCGATCGACAGGGCCGAGACGTCGAGGGCGACGCCGGCGGTGCCGAGGTCGCTGGCGACCCGGCCCCAGTAGGGGTCCTTGCCGTACCAGGAGCACTTCACCAGCTGGCTCTCGGCCACCTTGCGGGCGGCCCGCCGGGCCTCGTCGTCGGACGCCGCCCCGGTGACCCGCACCTTCACCACCTTGGTGTGGCCCTCGGCGTCGCCGACCATCTGCAGCGCCAGGTCGTGGCAGGCCTCGGCGACGGCGGTGCGGAAGGCGTCGAGCGACGCCGGTGTCCCGGCCCGGCCGCTGGCCAGCAGAATGACGGTGTCGTTGGTCGACGTGCAGCCGTCGACGGTGATCGCGTTGAACGAGTCGGCGACCCCGGCCCGCAGCACGTCCTGCAGCTGGTCGGGCTCGACGGCGGCGTCGGTGGTGAGCACCGCCAGCATCGTCGCCATGTTGGGGGCGAGCATCGCCGCGCCCTTGGCCATGCCGCCGACGACGAAGTCGGCGCCCCGTACCGCGGTCTGCTTGGCCCGGGTGTCGGTGGTCATGATCGCCTCGGCGGCCCGGACGGCGTCGACCGGGGACCCGCCCCGCCCGGCGACCAGGTCGGGGACGGCCTTGGTGATCCGCTCGATCGGCAGCGGCGGACCGATCAGGCCGGTGGAGCACACCAGCACCTCGTCGGCCGCGCAGCCGAGGGCGTCGGCGGTGGCGGCGCACATGGCCTCGGCGTCGGCGGCGCCGTCGTGCCCGGTGCAGGCGTTGGCGTTGCCGCTGTTGAGGATCACCGCGGCGGCGCGGCCCCCGGTGGCCTGCAGGTGGGCGCGGCTGGTGGTCACCGGCGCGGCCACCACCAGGTTCTGCGTGAACACGGCGGCGGCGGGCACGGCGGCGCCGTCGGCGGTGGCGACCAGCGACAGGTCGGGGTCGCCCGACGGTTTGATGCCGCAGGCGACGCCGTTCGCCACGAACCCCGCGGGCGCGGTGACGCTCATCTCGATCCCCTCACGATCCCCCTCACGGTCCTCACGGTCGTCACGGGTAGAGCCCGACGGCGCCGAGCCCGGCGGTCTCCGGCTGGCCGGTCATCAGGTTGGCGCACTGGATCGCCTGCCCCGACGCCCCCTTCACGAGGTTGTCGAGCGCGGCGATCGCCACGATCC
>DATCLV010000815.1:0-9609 GCA_036563745.1 Acidimicrobiales bacterium
AACGTGTGAAGCCGACCGGTACTAATCGGCCGAGGGCTTGGAGAACTCTGATCTTCGTGCTCGCTATGGAGTCCTCAGGGAGCCGGCGCCGGCCGACGGCGCGCCCCGAGTTGACACCAGGTTTTCGGTGGCCATAGCGGAGGGGTCACACCCGTTCCCATTCCGAACACGGAAGTTAAGCCCTCCTGCGCCGATGGTACTTGGCGGGAAACCGCCTGGGAGAGTAGGACGCCGCCGGATTTCTCCTTGAAAGGGGATCACCCATTTGGGTGATCCTCTTTCGTCGTTTTGGCCCTTTGCACCCGTGAATGCCCGTCGGCGACAGGCGGTAGTCTGACCCGATGCCCTCCGCCGACCGCCGTCCCTCATCTGCTGGTTCGGGTCGCCCCGCCAACCCGCGGGCCCGTGCTGCCGGTGGCGCGGGCCGGGGTCGCCGCGGCGACGATCGTCCCCCTCGGGCCGGCGGCGCCGGTCGCCTGCAGGGTGGTGGTGGCGGTCGTCCCGGTCGGGGTGAAAACCCTGGTCGTGGGGCTGCGGGCGCAGGTCGTCCCACTCGAGGTGCGGCCGGCCGCGGCCGCGGCGACACCGGCGGTCGCCCGGGTGCCGCCCGATCGGGCGCCTCGGGTGTCCGGCGGCTGCCGGGGAGCTCGGGCGGCAGCAGCGGCGGTCGGGGCCGGTTCGCCGACGATCGCGGTCGGGGTCGCGGGGACGGCCGCCCCGGCGACGAGGACCGCTCGCGGCGGTTCGAGTCCCAGGGGCGAGGCCGCCTGTCCGGGGGCGTGGGCCGGCGCGACATCCGCAACGACTGGTCGACCGAGGGCCACGGCCGCCGCCCGGCGGCGTCCCGGCGCCCTCCCCGGATCCCCGACGAGGTCGAGAACGCCCCCCGCAGCTGGGGTGGTGTCGCCCGCCGGGGTGGTGCCCGGGTCACGGAGGCCGGCTCGGCGTCGGCCGCCTGGCGGGCCGCCAACGAAGCGGCCCGGGAGGAGCGGCGGCGTCCCGGCGCAGCGGGTGACGACGCCCCCGAGGCGTCGGAGTGGGAGCCGGAGGAGTGGATCGACGAGGGTGAGGTCCGCGACGAGGCGCAGGACGCCGTCCGGCGCGGCCGGGCGCCCCGGCGCGCGAAGCCGGCGCCCCGTCGGCCTCGTCCACCCCGTCCCCGGGACGACGACTCGGTCGCCCCGGAGATGCCGGCTGCGCTGGCCGGCGGCCCGGACCCCGACGTGGCGGCCGCCGAGCAGGAGCTCGCCGAGGCCGACCGGGAGCTGTCGCTGGAGGAGGAGCTGCGCAACGCCCTGGGCGCCGCCCGCGCCGCCCGCGCCCAGCAGCGCATGAAGGAGGCGGGTGAGGCGTTCCGCCGGGGTCGCTTCGAGGAGGCCCGCAAGATCCTCCGCCCGCTGGCGGAGAGCGCACCGCGGGCCGCGGCGCTGCGGGAGCTGTACGGCCTCACCCTGTACCGCCTGGGCCGCTGGAAGCAGGCGATCGCCGAGCTGGAGGCGTTCCGCACGCTCACCGGGTCGGTGGAGCAGCACCCGGTGCTGGCCGACTGCTACCGGGCCCTGCGACGCTACGACGAGGTCGAGGCGCTGTGGGAGGAGCTCAGCGCGGTGAGCCCGAGCGGCGAGCTGGTCGCCGAGGGCCGGATCGTCGCCGCCGGCGCGCTGGCCGACCAGGGCCGGCTGAAGGAGGCGCTGCGGCTGCTGGAGCCCGGCGTGCGGCCGGCCCGGAAGGCGAAGGTCCACCACCTCCGGGTCGCCTACGCCTTGGCCGACCTGTACGAGCGGGCCGGCGACCTCCCCCGGGCGCGCGAGCTGTTCCAGCGGGTCGCGACCAGCGACCCCGAGTTCGTCGACGTCCAGGCCCGCCTCGCCGCGCTGCGCTGACCTGCGGGGCGGCGCCGACCTGCGGGTCAGACGGGCACGCGGCGGAGGGCGTCGCAGGTCAGCGCGACGGTCTCGCTGAGGATCCCCGGGTCGTCGGCCCGCGCCGCGACCTCGAGCTTCGTGGGCCACGCGTGCTCGAGTTCGAACCGCGCGACCGGTCGGCCGGCGGCCTCGTAGAGCACGAGGCCGGCGTTGCGGCGGGCGGCGTGGTGGTCGCCGGTCCGGACGCCCTCGTGCCACGTCGCCAGCGTCGTGTCGACGGTGAACGGGCGGCGCAGGACGACCGAGGGCGGGCGGCCCCGGCCGGGGAGGCGGTGCGGCTGGTCGGGCTCGGTGCCCTCGCGGAGCTCGACCAGATCGACCTCGCTGGTGATGGCCACGAGCTCGTTGAAGCGGGCCAGCTCCTGGCCGTCGGCCTCGAGGACGACGGCCGCGATGTCGGGCGGGCTGCTGGTGGTGGGCGCAGGCATGGCGCCTCCTCGGTCGTCAGGTCTCGGCAGATCGCTTCACGCGTAGCGGCGGAGGACGGCGAGGGCCCGGGGCCCGTAGCCGCCACCGAAGTGGATCGTATGGACCAGGAGCGTCTCCAGCTGCCACAACGGCAACCGCTCCCGCCAGCCGTCGGCCAGCGGGTGCACCTCGTGGTAGGCGGCGAAGAAGGCGTCGTCGGCCGGGCCGAAGATCTGGTACATGCCGAGGTCGACCTCCCGGTGGCCGCCGTAGGCCGCGGGGTCGACCAGCCAGGGCCGGCCGTCGGCGCCGACCAGGACGTTGCCCGACCACAGGTCGCCGTGGAGCCGGGCCGGCGGTTCGGGCGGCCCGGCGAGTTCCGGAAGGCGGGCGCCGAGCCGGTCGACCAGTGACCGGTGGTCGGGGAGCGCCCGCCGGGCGAGGGGCTCGATCCGGTGGGTGAACCAGAACGTCGGCCAGTCGTCGGCGCCCGGCGTGTTGCGCTGGGGGATGGCGCCGATGAACCCGTCGCGGTGCCAGCCGAACCGGTCCGGGCCGGTGGCGTGCAGGCGGGCGAGGCCCCGGGCCAGGCGGGCGGCGGTGCCGGGTCGGGCCGGCCCCTCGTCGATCCACTCCAGCACCAGGAGCGGCGGGTCGGCGCTGCTGGCGAGCACGGCCGGCACGCCCAGCCGGTCGTCGTCGGTGCCGGCGGCGTCGCCGGCGTCGCCACCGTGGGCGGCGTCCACGCCCGCCCGGAGCCAGCGCAGGCCCTCGGCCTCGGCGTCGAGGAGCCCCTCGGCCAGCCCCGCCCCCGACTTCACGAACACCACCCGGCCGTCGGCCAGGTCGACCCGCCGGGCGTCGGCGATGCAGCCCCCGCTCACCGGCGCGTGCCGGGCGACCGGCGCACCCAGCAGGCGGCCCAGCTCCTCCTTGGACCGGCGGTCCAACGGCTCAGGCCGGGTCGGGCGAGCGGGCCGGATCGAGTGACAGGGCGTTGCGGGCGTGGGCGAGGATCCCGGCCGATGCCGCCTCGAGCAGGTCGAACACGTGGCGGAAGCCGTCGGCGCCGCCGTAGTAGGGGTCGGGGACCTCGGCCGCCACGACGTCGGCGGCGAACGGGCCGTCGGGGGCCACGAAGTCGGTGATCCGCCGCACCTTGGTGAGGTCCGCGCCGTCGGGCGCCTGGCGCCGCAGCGACCGCTCGACCGGGTCGTCGGTGACCAGCAGCAGGTCGAAGCGGTCGAAGTCGTCCGGCACGATCCGGCGGGCCCGCAGGTCGCCCATGTCGACGCCGCGGCGGCGCGCCTCCTTCTGCGACCGGCGGTCTGGCGGGCTGCCCAGGTGCTCGGCGCTGGTGCCCGCGCTGTCGACCTCGATCAGCCCCTCGAGCCCGGCGGCGGCCACGTCGCGCCGCAGCAGCGCCTCGGCGGTGGGGGAGCGGCAGATGTTGCCCCAGCACACGAACAGGACCCGGTAGGGCGGCGAGGCCGGCGACGTCGGGGGAAAGGGTGGCGTCGTCATGCGAAATCGCAGGTTACACGGGGTGAGCTGGGGGTTCGGCGGCCCTTCCCGGCGCCAACTACCGTTGGTGGCCTGGTGCCCGCGATCAGAGACCCACGAGACCCAGGAGACGCCAACGTGGACATCCAAAGCCTGCTCGGCGACGAAGCGGACAGCCTTCTCAGCCACGAATCCAAGGGGGTCCCGAAGGAGGACCTGGTCCTGCCCGGTCCCGACTACGTCGATCGGGTCATGGCCCAGTCGGATCGCAGCCCGCAGGTCCTCCGGAACCTGCAGTCGCTGTTCGACCACGGCCGCCTGGCCGGCACGGGCTACGTGTCGATCCTGCCGGTCGACCAGGGCATCGAGCACTCGGGGGCGGCCAGCTTCGCACCGAACCCCAAGTACTTCGACCCGGCGAACATCGTGGAGCTCGCCATCGAAGGCGGCTGCAACGGGGTGGCCAGCACCTTCGGCGTGCTCGCCGCGGTGTCGCGCCGCTACGCCCACCGGATCCCGTTCATCGTCAAGATCAACCACAACGAGCTGCTCACCTACCCGAACAAGTTCGACCAGGTGATGTTCGGATCGGTCGACCAGGCGTTCGACCTGGGCGCGGCCGGCGTCGGCGCCACGATCTACTTCGGCTCGGAGGAGTCGACCCGGCAGATCCAGGAGGTGTCCGAGGCCTTCGCCCGGGCCCACGAGCTGGGCATGTTCACCGTCCTGTGGTGCTACCTGCGCAACAACGACTTCAAGAAGGACGGGACCGACTACCACGCCTCGGCCGACCTGACCGGCCAAGCCAACCACATCGGCGTGACGATCGAGGCCGACATCATCAAGCAGAAGCTGCCCACCAACAACGGCGGCTACAGCGCGATCGGCTTCGGCAAGACCAGCCCGCTCGTGTACGACCAGCTGACCACCGACCACCCGATCGACCTCTGCCGGTGGCAGGTCGCCAACAACTACATGGGCCGCATCGGCCTCATCAACAGCGGTGGCGAGTCGAAGGGGGCCTCCGACCTCGCCGAGGCCGTCCGCACCGCGGTGATCAACAAGCGGGCCGGCGGCATCGGCCTGATCTCCGGCCGCAAGGCGTTCCAGCGGCCGATGTCGGAGGGCGCGGAGCTGCTCCACGCCATCCAGGACGTCTACCTCGACGACTCGATCACGGTCGCCTGAGCGCGTGACCGCGTGATCGTCTGACGACACCGGCACCAGTCGGGGGCGCAGACCCCCTCTGACCTGCCCCGAAGCCCCGGTCGTGCGCCGGGCTTCGGGGCAGTGGTCGTCCCGGCGACCGTGTTCCGGCACCGCCCCGGCACCGGTGCGTGGCCGGCGTGCAAGACGTCGGACAGATTCGAGCGATCCCGCCGTCATCCGCGCGCTCGGTGCCGCTAGTGTCCACGAACAACCACACCGTGCCACCAACGGGGTTGGCGCGGAAGCGCCAAAGGGGGCGCCTTGTCCGAACAAGTCCAGCGGACCAAGTCCGTGCGGGACCTCGACCGGGTGGTCATCCGATTCGCGGGGGACTCGGGTGACGGCATGCAGCTGACGGGGGACCGCTTCACCACCTCGAGCGCGTTGTACGGCAACGACCTCGCCACGTTGCCGGACTTCCCCGCGGAGATCCGGGCGCCCGCGGGGACGCTCGCCGGGGTGTCGGCCTTCCAGGTCCACATCTCCGATCACGACATCACCACGCCCGGCGACGCACCGACCGTGCTCGTGGCGATGAACCCGGCGGCGCTGCGCAGCCAGATCGACCGGGTCGAGCCCGGCGCGACGGTGATCGTCAACACCGACGCCTTCGACGAGCGCAACCTCGCGAAGGCGGGCTACACGTCGAACCCGCTCCACGACGGCAGCCTCGACGGGTACACCGTGTACGAGGTGCCGATGACCAGCCTGACCAAGGGCGCGGTCGAGCCGCTGGGCGTGAAGCCCCGCGACGCCGAGCGGTCGAAGAACTTCTTCGCCCTGGGCCTCGTGTCGTGGATGTACACCCGCCCGGTCGACCGCACGCTCGAGTGGATCGAGCGCCGGTTCGCCGGCAAGCCGCAGGTCGCGGCGGCGAACACCGCGGCGTTCAAGGCCGGGCACGCCTTCGGCGAGACCGCCGAGCTGTTCGACCACGCCTACGACGTCAAGCCCGCGGCGCTGCCCAAGGGCACCTACACCAACATCAGCGGCAACACCGCGCTGGCCTGGGGCCTCATCGCCGCCAGCCAGATGTCGAACCTGCCGCTGTTCCTCGGGTCGTACCCGATCACGCCGGCCAGCGACATCCTGCACGAGCTGTCGAAGCACAAGAACTTCGACGTGCGGACGTTCCAGGCCGAGGACGAGATCGCCGGCATCGGCGCCGCCTTGGGCGCGGCCTACGGCGGTCACCTGGGCGTCACCACCACGAGCGGCCCGGGCATGGCGCTGAAGGCCGAGACGCTCGGCCTGGCGGTCAGCCTCGAGCTGCCGCTGCTGGTGATCGACATCCAGCGGGGTGGGCCGTCGACCGGCCTGCCGACGAAGACCGAGCAGGCCGACCTGCTGATGGCGCTCCACGGTCGCCACGGCGAGGCACCGCTCCCGGTCATCGCCGCCAAGAGCCCCAGCCACTGCTTCGAGGTGGCGATCGAGGCGGCCCGGCTGGCGCTGAAGTACCGGACGCCGGTGATCCTCCTGTCCGACGGCTACCTGGCCAACGGCTCGGAGCCGTGGCGGCTGCCCGACATCGACAGCCTGCCCGACCTGACCGTCGACTTCGCCACCGAGCCCAACCACGTCGACGACGAGGGCAACGCGTCGTTCTGGCCCTACCGGCGCGACCCGGAGACGCTCGCCCGGCCGTGGGCGCTGCCCGGCACGCCCGGCCTGATGCACCGCATCGGCGGCATCGAGAAGGCCGACGGGTCCGGCAACATCTCCTACGACCCGGTCAACCACGAGCGGATGGTGGAGTTGCGGGCGGCGAAGGTCGCCGGCATCGCCAAGGAGCTGCCCGACGTCGAGGTCCACGGCGACGTCGACTCGGCCGACGTGCTGGTGGTCGGCTGGGGCTCGACCTGGGGCGCCATCGACGGCGCCGTCGCCCGGGTGCGCGCTGCCGGCCACAAGGCGGCGGCCGTCCACCTCGTCCACCTCAACCCGTTCCCGCCGAACCTCGGCGAGGTGCTCAAGCGGTACCCGAAGGTGCTGGTCCCCGAGCTCAACCTCGGGCAGCTGACCAGCGTGCTGCGGGCCGAGTTCCTCGTCGACGCCAAGGCGGTCACCAAGGTCCGGGGCCTGCCGTTCACCGCCTCCGAGCTGGAGCAGGCCATCCTCGACCACCTCTCGGGGGTCCTGTCATGAGCGCGACTGAGACGCTGGTTCCCGATCCGGTCCCGGCGACCACCCGGAAGGACTGGGCGAGCGACCAGGAGGTCCGGTGGTGCCCGGGCTGCGGGGACTACTCGATCCTCGCCGCCGTGCAGCTGCTCATGCCCGAGCTGGGCATCCGCCGGGAGGACACGGTGTTCGTGTCCGGCATCGGCTGCGCCGCCCGCTTCCCGTACTACATGAACACCTACGGGATGCACACGATCCACGGCCGGGCGCCGGCGATCGCCACCGGCTTGGCCCTGGCCCGTCCCGACCTGCACGTGTTCGTGGTGTCGGGCGACGGCGACGCGCTGTCGATCGGCGGCAACCACCTGATCCACGCGCTGCGCCGGAACGTGAACATCACGATCCTGCTGTTCAACAACCAGATCTACGGCCTCACGAAGGGGCAGTACTCGCCGACGAGCGAGCTGGGGAAGGTCACGAAGTGGACGCCGTTCGGCAGCCTCGACCAGCCGTTCAACCCGATCAGCGTGGCGCTGGGCGCCGAGGCGACGTTCGTGGCCCGCACCCACGACATGGACCGGGCGCACATGATGGAGACGTTCCGCCGGGCGTTCGAGCACAAGGGCTCGAAGCTGGTGGAGATCTACCAGAACTGCAACGTCTTCAACGACGGCGCCTTCGAGGCGATCACCTCGAAGCGGGTCCGCGAGGACATGCTGGTCCCGCTGCGCCACGGCGAGCCGATCCGGTTCGGCGCCGACGGGTCGAAGGGCGTGGTCCTCGACCCGCAGCGGGGCGCCCGCATCGTCGACGTCGCCGACGTGGGCGAGGACGCGCTGCTGGTGCACGACGAGACCCGGCCCGACCCGGGGGTGGCGTTCATGCTGTCCCGCCTGGCCACCGGGCCCCACGAGCCGACGCCGATCGGCGTGTTCCGGGCCGTGGAGCGCCAGGAGTACGGCGAGGCGGTGAACGGCCAGGTCGCCGCGGCCCGCGAGGAGCGGGGCGAGGGCGACCTCGCGGCGCTGCTGCGCTCCGGCGCCACCTGGGAGGTCTGACCTCCGGGTCGAGCGCTCGGCGCTCGGTGTCGGTTGTCCTCGCCGCTCGACTGGGCGCGAGCCTGACCACTCGTTTAGTCTGAACGGGTGGTCAGGCTCGCGGCGCTTCGGGAGCGGTTCGAGGTCGACGGCTACGTGGTCGTGCCCGGGCTGCTGACCGCCGACGAGGTGGCCCGGTACGGCGCCGCCGTCGACGCCGGGGTCGTAGCCCGCACGGCGGGCGACACGCGCCCGCGGGAGGAGCGCACCCGGTACGAGCAGTCGTTCCTCCAGTGCATCAACCTGTGGGAGGACCGGCCCGACGTCCGGCCCCTCACGTTCCACCCGGCGATCGCCGCCGCGGCCGCCGAGCTGCTGGGCGCCGAGTCGGTGCGGCTGTGGCACGACCAGGCCCTCTACAAGGAGGCCGGCGGCCGCCGCACCGACCCCCACCAGGACCACCCGTACTGGCCGATCACCGAGGCCGACACGATCACCGCCTGGATCCCGCTGATGGACGTCGACGAGGCGACCGGCGCCATGGGCTACGTGCCCGGCAGCCACCGGTTCGGGGTGCGGCGCTTCGCCGACATCTTCCGGGGCGAGGGGTTCGACCTGGCGGCGGGGCCGGAGGCCCGCGGCGTCGAGCCGGTGTTCGTACCGGTGCGGGCCGGCGACGTCGCCTTCCACCACGGGCTCACCATCCACCTGGCGGGGGAGAACCGGTCGGGAGCCACCCGGCGGGCGCACACGGCGATCTTCTTCGCCGACGGCTGCACCCGCGCCGAGCGCCCCCGCCACCACCCGTCGGTCGACCGGGCCGGCATCGCCGTGGGCGCGCCGATCGCGTCGCCGTGCACCCCCGTCGCCCACCCGCGGCCCGCCGGCGACCTGCCGGAGCCGCCGCCGCTGCCGGAGCCCCGCCGCCGGGGCTGGCCCGGCTGGACCTGGCAGGACGCGCCAGCCGGCTGACCCACCGCGACGCCGGCCGTCGCCCGGCGCTCACTACTGTCGCCGCCCATGGGCAGGGAGCCGAGGCGCTGCAGCTGGTGCGGGGGCAAGGACTTCGAGGAGGGCTGGCTCGCCGACACGGGCCGCGGCAGCCGCGGCTACGTGCGCTGGATCGCGGGCGCGCTGACGAGAGGGCCGTTCGGTGGTGCCCGGCGGTTCGGCAAGCGGGGCCACGAGATCGCGGCCACCCGCTGCGTCAGCTGCTGGCACCTGGAGCTCTTCGCTCGGCCGCGCGGAGGCGGCGGCGACGCCGGGCGCGTGTCCTAGTCGAGCGAGCGGAAGACCAGGCCGGTCTTCGGCTTGGGGTGGAAGAACGTGGTCTTCGGGGGCATGCGCTCGCCGCCGTGGGCGGTGGCGTCGATCTGGGCGATCGACGCCGGCCGCAGCAGCAC
>DATCLV010000825.1:0-1527 GCA_036563745.1 Acidimicrobiales bacterium
CCCCCGTTCGCGGGCAACTTCGGTCGGAGGTCGGTGGCAACCTCGTGAGGGACGATCACCAGCGGGGTTGCTCGCCGAGGACGCCGAGGACCGCCTTGCCCACCAGCTCGTGGGTCAGGGCGTCGTTGCCGGGGTGGAAGCCGCCGCAGCGGACGTCCCGGTAGAGGCGCTCGAGCTCGTTCGACCGGAACATGCCGGCCCCGCCGCTCACGTCGAGGGCGAGGTCGACGACCCGCTTGGCCGCCTCCACCGCGTGCCACTTGGTGGCGTACACCTTGGGCACCCAGCCGGCGCCGTGGTCGACGCCGGCCGTCCAGTCGTCGACGAACCGCTGCAGCGTGGCGCTCGCCGCCTCCAGCTCCAGGTACATCTCGGCCACCTGGTGCTGGACCATCGGGTTGTAGGCGTAGGCGCCCCGCTCGATGACCATCGACGTCTTGCGCCGGGCGCCCTCGACGGCCAGCTCCAGCGCCCGGTCGGCGATGCCGAGGTACACGGCGGCGATCAGCGACAGCGGCCACATGGCCATCGCCACGAGGAACGGGTCGGTCCCGTCGCCGGCGGGGGCGACGCAGCCGATGCGCTCGTCGGGGACGAACACGCCGTCGAGGATCGTGTCGTGGCTCTGGGTGGCCCGCATGCCGAGCGTGTCCCAGGTCTCGACGACGGTGACGCCCGGGCTGGTGCGCTCCACGAAGGCGTGGACGACCTGCGGACCGCCGGGGGCGTCGGCGTCGTAGGCGTGGGCGCCGAGCCAGTGCCAGGCCGGCCCGTTGGAGCCGAACTGCTTGCGGCCGGTCAGCACGTAGCCGCCCTCGACCCGGTCGGCCGTGCACGTCGAGTACAGCACCGGGATGTCGTTGCCGGGCTCGGCGTGGCCGGCGGCGAACATCTGACCCTCGGCGGCGGCCTCGAGGATCCAGCGCAGCGCCGGGTTGCCGGCCTTCTCGACCTCCAGCGCGATGCCGATCCAGTAGGTGTGCATGGTCATGGCCAGCGCGGTGGCCGGGGCGTAGCGGGCCAGGCGGCGCTGGCTCTCGGCCATCCGGGCGAGGTCGAGGCCCCACCCGCCCAGTTCCGTCGGCACGGCCGCGGCCAGGTAGCCGAGCGCCCGCAGGTCGGCCAGGTCGTTGTCGAAGTAGGCGTTGTCCCGGTCGAGGTCGCCGGCCCGGGCCCGGAAGGCCTCCAGGGTCGCGGTCGGGATCCCCTCGTGGGTGCGCAGCTCGGTGATGCTCATGGCGGCGACCGTGCGGGACCCCGCTGTCACCGGGCTCCCATCGGCTCCCACGCACCTCCCACGCCACGGCGAGCCGATGGCAGCGGATGGGAGCGTGTGAAAGGCGGGTGGGAGCGGCGTCCCGCACGGTCGTCGCATGACCAGAGCGAGCCACACCCTCGCGTCCCTCGGGACGATCCTGTCGGTCTGGGCGCACCCGGACGACGAGACCTACCTGGCCGGGGGCCTCATGGCCGCGGCCCGCGACCGGGGCCAGCGGGTGGTCTGCGTGTCGATGACGGCGGGCGAGC
>DATCLV010000843.1:0-6698 GCA_036563745.1 Acidimicrobiales bacterium
CTCCCGGAGGGCGCGGCACAGCTCGAAGCCGTCGGCGCCGGGGAGCATGAGGTCGAGGAGGACGACGTCGGGCGCCCGGTCCTCGTCGAGGGGGAGGACGTCGACGCCGGTGCGGGACACGTCGACCTGGTAGCCGCGCACCAGGAGGTTCGAGCGGATCAGGTCGACGATGTTGGGGTCGTCCTCGACCAGCAGCACCCGGGTGGCCGAGGGGCCGGGGGCGACGACGGGCGCCGCCGGGACGGCGGGGTCCGCGGCCGTGGGGGTCGACATCCGGGCGGCGTGGTGGTCAGGCACCGGGATCGCACTCCGGTCCGAGGGGCAGGGTGACGAGGAACGTGGTGGTGCCGGCGTCGGCGGCCTCCAGGGCGACGTCGCCGCCGTGGGCGACGGCGATGCCCCGGGCGATCGGCAGGCCCAGGCCCGTGCCGCCGTGGGCGCCGGCGCTGACGTGGGGCTCGAAGAGGGTGCCGGCCCGCTCGGGGCCGAGGGCGCCGCCGTCGTCGCGCACCCGGATGTGGACGGCGCGGCCGCCGGGCGCGGGCCGGGCGTCGACGGCGACCTTGGTGGTGGACGGCGTGTGCCGTAGGGCGTTGTCGAGGAGGTTCACGAAGACCTGCTCCAGGCGGTCGTGGTCGGCCCACACCGGGCCGAGGTCGGGGTCGACGTGCACCGACACCCGGCCGGGCTCGGCGTCGGCGGTGACGCAGGCGACCGAGGCGTCGAGGACCAGGCGGAGGTCGCACCAGTCGGGGTGGACCCGGAAGATGCCGGCGTCGATGGCCGACACGTCGAGGAGGTCGGCGACAAGGCGGCGCATCCGGTCGGACTCGGCGGCGATCGTGTCGAGGAACCGGCGCTGGGTGTCGTCGCTCCAGTGGACGTCGGGCTGGCGGAGCGAGTCGGCGTAGCCGTGGATGGCGGTGAGCGGGGTCCGCAGCTCGTGGCTGAGCCGCGACAGGAACGCCCGCTGGAGCCGCTGGGACCGGCGCAGCGCCTGGGTCTCCCGGTGGGAGGCCTCCAGCTCCTCGCGCTCGAGGGCCAGGCTCATCGACCGGGCGACGTCCTGGAGGACCTCGGCGCTGTCGTCGCCGGCCTCGGCGTCGGACCAGCGGACCGCGAGGGCCGCGGGCCCCGAGGGGGCGGTGAAGGGCACGGCGAGGGCGAGGCCGTCGCCGTCGAGGACGCGGACGGGGTCGCCGCCGTGGAGGGCCTTGTCGGCGACAGCCTCGAGACCGGGCCGGCCGCTGGCGGCCCGCGTGGCCACCTTTGGCGAACCTGCCCCCGAAACGGGGAGCCAGCTCCCCGTTTCGGGGGCAGGTTCGGTGATGGCGGGGGCAGGTTCGGTGACGGCGGAGGCGGCTTCGGTGGTCGTCACCCGGACGACCGCGTCCTCGGCGTCCAGCACCTTGCACAAGGCCACCAGGGCCGCGTCCAGGCCGGCGTGGACCGGCTGCGGGCCGGCGAGCACCTCCAGCACCACCCGGATCGCCTCCAGCACCCGGTTCCGGCGGCGCGACTCGGCGAAGTTCCGCTCCCGCTCGATCGACGCCGCCGCGTGGCTGGCGTACAGCATGATCAGCTCCAGCTGGTCGCTGCGGAGCCGGCCCACCGTGTCGCCGTAGCCGGAGATCGTGCCCAGCACCCCGGTGGCCCCGGTGATCGGCGCCGCCCAGGAGCTGAGGATCCCCGCGCGCTCGGCCGCCGGCCGGAACGCCAGCCACGCCGGGTCGGTCCGCACGTCCTCGGTCACCACCACCGACGCCGTCTCGGCCGCCACCCCCACCGGGCCGCCGGCCGGTCCCAGCGGCAGTCGGTCGTTCACCGCGAGCAGGGCGTCGGGCAGCGCCACCGCCGCCGACCGCCGCAGCACGGGCACCCCCGACGAGCTGTCGAGGAGGTGGACGCACAGGGTTTCCTGCCCGATCGCCGCCGTCATCGCCGACACCACCAGGGGCAGCGACGCCGTCGGCTCGACCGCCGAGAGCTGCTCGACCAGGCTGCCCAGCCGACGCAGCTGGCGGCTGGCGGTCGAGTCGGCCTCGATGCCCGACTGCATGGCGACCACGTCGTCGGGGTGGACCTCGCGGGGCGACACGTCGGCCACCACTCGGCCGTGGCGCAGCACGATGATCCGGTCGACCAGGTGGAAGACGTGCTCCAGCTGGTGGGTGATCAGCACCACCGTCCGGCCCCGGGCCCGGAGGTCGCGGACGAGCGACAGGACCGCCCGGGTCTCGTTGTGGCCGAGGTTGGCGGTGGGCTCGTCGAGGATGAGGACCGGCGGGTCGCCGCTGAGCGCCCGGGTGACGGCGATGGCCTGGCGCTGGCCGCCCGACAGCGACGCCACCGGCCGGGTGAGGTCGGGGATCTCGATGCCGACCCGGGCCAGCAGCCGCTCCGCCTCGCTCCGCATGTCGGCCTCGGCGAGGATCGGCCGGCCCCGCTCGCGGCCGAGGAACAGGTTGGCGACCGTGTCGAGGTTGTCGCACAGGGCGAGGTCCTGCCACACGACTCCGATCCCCGCGGCCAGGGCGTCCTCCCGGCCGGCGCCGAGCGGCTGCCCGCCGACCAGCACCTCGCCGGCGTCGGGCCGCACCGCCCGGGCGATGCACTTGGCCAGCGTCGACTTGCCGGCGCCGTTGTCGCCGACCAGCGCCACGGCCTCGCCGGCCTCGATGCGGAGGTCGACGCCGTCGAGGACCTGGAGCGCGCCGAACCGCTTCGACAGCCCCCGCACCTCCAACACGGGTGCGGACCGTGTGGTGGTCGCCACCGCGTCCGCTCGCACCACCCCTCAGTGTGCTCGCGCCACGGCGCCCCGTGCGTCGGATCTTGCCGGTGCCGGGCGCTCGGTCAGGGGGCGTAGGGTTCGGTGATGACCGACGACGGCAACGGGGACCGGGGCCTGGTGGACGGGCGGGAGCTCGGCATGATCATGGTCCAGCAGCTCGGCGACCTGGTGGAGAGCTGGGCGCACGTGCTGGAGGCGGTGGCCGAGCAGGGCGTCGACCCCTCGCCGCTGATGAAGGTGCTGGCCGGCACGCTGCGGGCGACCGCCGAGCAGCTCGACCCCAGCGACCAGCCCCCGGCGTAGCCGCCGGCCGATCGGCGCCGACCGTGGCCGACGCCCGGATGCCAGGAGACCGGGGCATGGACGCACGCCGGGACGATGACGTCGCCCTCGCACTCCGCCTTGCCGACGAGGCCGCCTCGATCGCGCTCCGTCACTTCGCCGGCGGCGTGACCGCCGAGACCAAGGGGGACGGGACGCCGGTCACCGCTGCCGACCTCGACGTCGAGCGACGTCTCGTCGACCGTCTGCAGACCGAGCGACCTGACGACGCCATCCTCAGCGAGGAAGCGGGCCGGATCGGTGACGGGCGGCGGTGCTGGATCATCGACCCCGTCGACGGCACGTTGAACTTCGTGAAGGGCAACGACGAGTGGGGAACCCACGTCGCGCTGGAGGACGACGGCAAGGTCGTCCTCGGCGTGATCACGCGACCGGCGCGCCGTCTCCGGTGGTGGGCCGCCCGAGGCCTCGGCGCGCATCGCGAAGATCGCCACGACGGGACGACGACGCGGCTCCAGGTGTCGAAGCGCGACGACCTGGCGAGCAGCCACGTCAGCGTGTGGAGCCACCAGGGCGATCCGGTCGCAGGAAGGCTCCGTGCCGCCTGCGTGCCCGTGCGACCGGCGATCGACAACATCCTGCAACTTGTCCAAGGCGAGATCGACGCCGTCGCCATCATCGCCGGCGGGATGGCCGAACCTTGGGACCACGCACCGGCCGTCGTGCTCGTCACCGAGGCCCGAGGAGCGTTCCACGACGGCCACGGCGGCCGGCGCCTGGACCTCGGAACCGGCATCTCCACCAACCAGCTGCTCGACGGGCAGCTGCAGGCGCACCTTCCCGACTGCCGCCTGTCCTGACCCGAGCGGCCGTGGCGCCCCGGCGGGTGAGCCGTGCCGGGGTGTGTGCTCGCGCCCCGCCGGATCGGCTAGCCAGAGGGGGATGGCCGACACCCCCTCGCCGACCCCGCCCCGCTCAGCCGACGCCGTCGACGCCGTGGTCGTCGGCTCCGGGCCCAACGGCCTCACCGCCGCCGTGGTGCTGGCCCAGGCCGGGCTGTCGGTGACCGTGCTGGAGGCGGCCGACGAGATCGGCGGCGGCACCCGCACCGCCGAGCTGACCGAGCCGGGGCTCCTCCACGACATCTGCTCGGCCGTGCACCCGTTCGGGGCGGCCTCACCGGTGTTCCGGTCGCTGCCTCTGGAGCGCCACGGCCTCGAATGGTGCCGGCCCGAGATCGACCTCGCCCACCCGCTCGACGGCGGCCGGGTCGGCGTCATGGTCCGGGACATCGACGCCACCGCCGAGGGCCTCGGCCCCGACGGGCCCGCCTGGCGGCAGGTGTTCGGCGGCATCGCCGCCCACTTCGACGACCTGGCCGACGACATCCTCGGCCCCCTCCTCCACGTGCCCCGCCACCCGGTGGCGTTCGTGCGGTTCGGGCTGCGGGCGCTGTGGCCGGCGACCGTGCTGGCCCGGCGGTTCCGGACCGACGAGGCCCGCGGCCTCTTCGCCGGCATCGCCGCCCACGTGATCCACCCGCTGTCGCGGCCGGCCACCGCAGCGGCCGGGGTGATGCTCACCGCGTCGGGCCACCACGTGGGCTGGCCGGTGGCGGCCGGCGGGTCGCGGGCGGTCACCGGTGCCCTGGCGAGCCTGCTGGCCGAGCTGGGCGGCACCGTGCAGACCGGGGTGCGGGTCTCGGCGCTCCGCGACCTGCCGCCGGCCCGGGTGCGGCTGTTCGACACGTCGCCCGGCGGCTTCCTGACCATCGCCGGCGACGAGGTGCCGCCGTCGGTCCGGCGGGCCTACCGCCGCTGGCGGCACGGGCCGGGGTCGTTCAAGCTCGACCTCGCCGTCGAGGGCGGCGTCCCGTGGACGGCGGAGGCGGCGCGCCGGGCCGGCACCGTCCACGTGGGCGGGCCGATCGGCGAGATCGCGGTGGCCGAGGCCGAGGTCCACCGGGGCCGGATGCCGGAGCGGCCGTTCGTCCTGGTCGGCCAGCAGTACCTGGCCGACCCGCAGCGGTCGAAGGGCGATCTCCACCCGGTGTGGGCCTATACGCACGTGCCCCGGGGCTACGACGGCGACGCCACCGACGCCATGCTGGCGCAGATCGAGCGGTTCGCCCCCGGGGTGCGGGAGCGGATCGTGGCGCAGCACGTCATGTCGCCCGCCGACTTCGCCGGCTACAACGCCAACTACGTGGGCGGCGACATCTCCACCGGCGCCAACGACCTGCGCCAGATGCTGTTCCGGCCCCGGGTGTCGCTCGACCCCTACGCCACCGGCGTGCCCGGCACGTTCCTGTGCTCGGCGGCCACCCCGCCCGGCGCCGGCGTCCACGGGATGGGCGGCTACCACGCGGCCCGCCGCGCCCTCCGCGAGCTCGGCATCACGGGTGCACCGGGCGAAATTGGGTGATCTTCGGGGGTAGAGCCCCGCGAGATCACCCAATTTCGGGGAAAAGCCCGCGCCCCGGTTGGGTTTTCGCGCCCGTTTGCGATGCAAGGGGGTGATGAGCGAGGGCAGCGAGGCGATCGAGGAGGAACGGGCGGAGCCCGGGGGTGACGCCGGGGCGCGCCACGAGCGGCGCTGCATCGGCGTGACCGTGCGCACCCCGGCCGGGGCGGGCAGCGCCTTCGGGGTCGAGCCCGACGACCGGGCCGGGAGCCTGGTGGCGCGGGCCGTCGACCGGTTCGTGCTGCGCCGCCAGCTGGAGCCGGGGGAATTCCGGCTCGGGCTGCTGCGGGGGATCGAGATCGTCGACCTGGCCGAGGGGGACGAGCTGCTCGCCGCCGGCGTCGAGGACGGCGACGTGCTGCACCTGCTCTCCACCGAGCCGCAGGTCGACGGGTGCCGGTGAGGGCGTTGACGGTGCCGGCCTTCGTGCTCGACGAGGTGCGGGAGCACCTGGAGGAGGCGGGGGCCGCGGGCGCCGAGGCGACCGGCTACCTGGTGGCGGGGCCCGACCGGGTCGCCCGCCACGCGATCTTCCCGGACCAGGTGGCCGGCCGGGCGCCCGACTGCTGGGTGGCGGTCACCGACCGGGGCCGCACCGAGCTGGCCCTGGCGCTCGGCGACGACGAGACCTACGCCGCCCGGGTCCACAGCCACCCCGGGCCCGCGTTCCACAGCGCCACCGACGACCGGAACCCGGGGCTGCGCCACGAGGGCGCCCTGTCGATCGTCGTGCCCTACTTCGGCCTGGGCCTGCGGGCCGGGCTGCGCCGCTGCGCCGTGTTCGTCCGCCGGGCCCGCCGGTGGGTGGAGCTGGCGCCCGGCCCCGACCGCGACGAGGTGATCCGTGTCGTCGACTGAGCCGACCGAGCGTGCCCCCGCCGGCCCGGGGGCCGCACCGACCCCATCGACCCCGCCGAGCCCACCACCGCCGACGCCGACGCCGCCGCCACCGTCCCGCCGGGCCCGGGCGGGCCGCCGCACCCCCGGTGCCGCCGCCCGCCGTGGCTCGGCGGGGCGGGGGTCGCGGCCCCACGAGCAGCTCGAGGGTCAGCTGGTTCTGCCCGGCTGCGAGGACCCGGAGCTGGAGCGGTGCCGGGCCCGGCACCCGGCCGCCCGGCGACCCGGCGGCGCCGCCGTCGTGCGCGTCCCGGCCCAGCTC
>DATCLV010000846.1:0-4028 GCA_036563745.1 Acidimicrobiales bacterium
CCGCGGCGACGTCGATGCCCTCGCCGGCGAGGTTGTCGACGATCGCCCGGCCGTAGGGGTCGTCGCCTACGCAGCCGACGAAGGCGACGGGCGCCCCGAGGCGGGCGGCCATCACGGCCTGGTTGGCGCCCTTGCCGCCCATGTGGACCACGAAGCGGGACCCGAGCACCGTCTCCCCGGCGTCGGGCGCCCGGTCGACGTAGGCGACCAGGTCGACGTTGGCGCTCCCCACGACGACGACGGTCATGCCCCGATCATGACGCTCGTCACGCCGCCCTGCCTCCTCCCTCGCCGAACCTGCCCCCGAAACGGGGAGCTGGCTCCCCGTTTCGGGGGCAGGTTCGGGTCCGGTGGGCCGATCACGGCGCCCGGTGGCGGGTGCGGTGGGCGCGGACCTTGTGGCGGTTGCCGCAGCGCTCCATCGAGCACCACCGGCGCTTCCCCGGGCGGGAGGCATCGACGAAGGCGAGCAGGCAGTTGTCGCCGCCGCACACCCGGAACCGTTCGCGCATCGGGCCGCCGACCAGCTCGATCAGCTCGCGGGCGAAGGTCGACAGCACCTGGTCGAGCGTGATCGGTTCGGCCCAGCGCCGCTCGCCGCCGTCCGACAGCGTGGGCACGAGCGGCGGCCGGGCGGCGGTGGCGTTCAGCTCGGCCACCGCGCCGGGAGGGAGCGCCTCGCCCCGGGCGCAGGCGTAGGTGACGGCGGTGATCGCCCGCCGCACCCGGAGGGCCCGGGCGAGGTCGCGGTCGGTGAGCGGCCCGACGTCGAGGAGCAGGGGATCCTCGGCCAGCCAGCGGCGCAGGTCGTCGGGGGTGTGGAGGGTCTCGAAGGCGGCGAGGTCGCCCTCGGCGCCGCTGAAGGCGAAGTCGACCGCGGCGGCCCCGGCGTCGAACCGGAACACCTGGCCCGAGATCGGGTGGGTGACCACCCGGCCCGACGGAAGAGGTGTTGTCGAACCGCTCATGAAACCACTATAACTGGTTACATGACGACCGTTCGACACGTGAACCCCGACGGCATGCACCGCAACCCCGCCTTCAGCCAGGCGGTGGTGGTGGAGTCGCCCACCAAGACCATCTACGTGGGCGGGCAGAACGGGGTCGACGTCGACGGCAAGGTGGTCGGTCCCGGCCTGGCCGAGCAGGCCCGCCAGGCGTTCGCCAACCTCTCGACCGTCCTCGCCGCCGAGGGGGCGTCGCTCAAGGACGTCGTCCACTGGCGGATCGCCGTGCAGGAGGGCCAGCCGATCGAGGAGGGCCTCGGCGCCTTCCAGGAGGTGTGGGACCCGGCCGACCCGCCGCCCGCCATCAGCGTCGCCTTCGTGTCGTCGGTGGGCGTCCCCGGCGCCCTGGTCGAGATCGACGCCGTCGCCGCCGTCTGAGGCCACCACCACCGGCGAAATTGCGTCGATCAGGCCGCATTGAGCGGCCTCACGAACGCAATTTCGGAGGGGGTCACCTCGGGGCGACGATCGCCACCGAGTCCGGCGGCAGCGCCACCCCGCCCGGCCCGGCCGTGACCCCGTCGACCGACGCCAGCAGCACCTCGCCCTGCGGCACCGGCACCACCTGCGGTTCCGACCCCAGGTTCACCGCCACGTGCAGGGCACCCCGCCGCACCACCAGCCACCCGGCGGCCTCGCGGTGGTCGACCCCCACCGACGGCGATCCCACCGGCACCGGCGCCAGCTCCGGGCGGGCCCGGCGCAGGGCGATCAGCGCCCGGTGCCAGCGGAGCAGCGCGGCGTGGCCGGGCTCGGCGACCTCCTCCCAGCACAGCACCGACCGCCGGAACGTGGCCGGGTCCTGCGGGTCGGGGACGGACGCCGGATCCCACCCGAAGTCGGCGAACTCCCGGCGCCGCCCCTCCGACACCGCCCGGCCCAGCTCCGGGTCGTCGTGGTCGGTGAAGTAGAGGAACGGCGTCGACGCGCCCCACTCCTCGCCCTGGAACAGCATCGGCACGAACGGGCTCGTCAGCAGCAGCGCGGCGGCGACGTACAGCCGGTCGGGCGGCACCAGGGCGCCGAGGCGGTCGCCGGCGGCCCGGTTGCCCACCTGGTCGTGGTTCTGGGCCGCCACCACGAACGCCTCGCCCGGCAGCCCGAGCGGCGAGCGCCCGTGGGTGCGCTCCCGGTGGGCCGACCAGGTGCCGTCGTACACCCACGCCTGCCGGAGCCCCTTGGCCAGCAGCTCGAACGACCCGAAGTCGGCGTAGTAGCCGGACCGCTCGCCGGTCAGCACGGCGTGGAGGGCGTGGTGCCACTCGTCGGCCCAGGCGGCGTGGAGCCCGAACCCGCCGCCCGTCCCGCCCTCGCCGAGCGAGGGCCGGACGTAACGGGGGTCGTTGCGGTCGCTCTCGGCGATCAGCCACAGCGGCCGGCGGAGGTGGGTGGCCAGGTGACGGACCTCGTCGGCCAGCTGCTCGAGCAGGTGGCGGGCCGAGTCGTCGACGATGGCGTGCACGGCGTCGAGGCGCAGCCCGTCGACGTGGTAGTCGCGCAGCCACATCAGGGCGTTCTCGACGACGAACGCCCGCACCTCGTCGCTGCCTGGGCCGTCGACGTTGAGGCCCTCGCCCCAGTTCGTCCGGTGCCGGTCGCTGAAGTACGGCCCGAACGTGGCCAGGTAGTTCCCGGCCGGGCCGACGTGGTTGTAGACCACGTCGAGGACGACGCCCAGGCCCCGGCGGTGGCAGGCGTCGACCAGGGCCTTGAGCCCGTCGGGCCCGCCGTAGGCGTGGTGCGGGGCCCACAGGTCGACCCCGTCGTAGCCCCAGCCCCGGCGCCCCGGGAACTCGCCCACCGGCAGGAGCTCGACGGCGTCGACGCCCAGGTCGACCAGGTGGTCGAGGCGCCCGATGGCGCCCTCGAACGTCCCCTCCGGCGAGAACGTGCCCACGTGCAGCTCGTACAGCACGGCCCCGGGGAGGTGGAAGCCCCGCCAGCCGGCCTCCTCGGGCGACCAGGGGAACGCCGCGTGGTCGACGACCCGCGACGGGCCGTGGACGCCGTGGGGCTGGTGGGCCGACCGGGGGTCGGGCCGGGGTGGGCCGCCGTCGACCGAGAACGCGTAGTCGTCGCCCGGCCCGAGGCCCGGGACGTCGCCGGACCAGCGGCCGCACTCACCCCGCCGCAGCGGGACGCGGCGCTCGCCGACCACCACCTCGACCGACCGCTCGGCCCGCGGCGCCCACACCCACAGCTCCACCGTCAGCCCTCCCGCTCCAGCAGCGCCACCGGGAACCGGTCCAGCAGCCGCGCCACCTCGACGTCGGCCGCGGACTCGGGCGCCGCCGGGCGCACGACGAGCACCTCGCCGGTGACGAGATCGCTCCAGCGGCCGGCGGGCAGGGCCACGGTGGTGCCACCCCAGCCCCGGTCGCCCCGGCGCAGCGTCAGGCGGGGGACCACGACCGCCACGTCGGGCCGATCGCCACGGGTGAACGCCACCACGTGGTCGGCCGCCGGGCCCTCGACCGGCAGCGGCCGGTAGGCGCCGGCGGCGCCCGGACCGAACGCGTCCGGCCGGCGGCGCCGCAGGTGCAGCGCCTCGCGGGTGACCTTCAGCTTCGGCAGCCCCTCGTCGAACCGGGCCAGCAGGTCCTCCGGCGACAACCCCGGCAGCTCGGCCAGCAGGCGCCGGCGGTGCTCGAAGTCGACCGGGCGGCGGTTGTCCGGGTCGACCAGGCTGCGGTCGACCAGCTCGTTGCCCTGGTACACGTCGGGGACGCCCGGCACGGTCAGGGCCAGCAGCTGCTGGGCCAGGCCGTTCACCAGCCCCGCCGTCCGGATCGACGCGACGAACCGGTCGACCTCGGCGGTCAGCCCCGGGTCGGCGAGGACCGCGGCGACGTAGGCGTCGCGGGCGGCGTCGAAGGCGGGGTCCGGCTCGGTCCAGGTGGTGCGGACCTTCGCCTCCTTGGTCGCCTTGGCCAGGTAGGCGACCGCCCGGTCGGCCTCGATCGGCCAGGCGCCGACCAGCGTCTGGAGCAGCAGCCACTGGGTCGGCCGGTCGGGCTCGCC
>DATCLV010000848.1:0-4366 GCA_036563745.1 Acidimicrobiales bacterium
GCTCTCCCCACCGCTCCCCCGGTCGCCTCCCCGATGTCGCCGCGCCGCCTGGGCGCGGGTGCGTCAGTCCTTCCGACGGCGCCGGCGCTCGTCGCCTGGCGGGGGCGCCGTCGCCTCCGGTGGCGGCGGCTCCTGCAGCGCCTCGGTCGCCCGCTCCACCACGTCGGCCACGGTGGTCTCGCCGGTGTCGTCGGTGTCGTCGGTGTCGTCGGTGTCGTCGATGTCGTCGGTCGCCACGGGCCGGCCCGGGCGCGCCGCGGGCGCGACCGGGTCCGACGACACCGGGTAGGCGATGCGGTCGAGGTCCACGCGGCGGGCCTCCACCTGCTCCACCGGGCCGACGCCCGGCTGGGCGTCCATGGCCGCGAAGGCCAACGCCTCCTCCTCCAGCGGCTGCATCAGCACGTAGGTCCGCCACAGGTGGCCCACCACCACCTTGAGCACGGCCACGGTGGGCACCGCCAGCAGCAGCCCGAAGAACCCGCCGAGCGTGCCACCGGCCAGCAGCGTGAGCATCACCACGGCCGGGTGCAGCTTCACGGCCCGCTGCATCACCACGGGGCTGATGAAGTGGTTGTCGATCTGCTGGACCACGAGCATCACCACGACCACCCACAGGGCGTCGGTGAGGTCGCCGGTGGTGAGGGCGATCACCACGCCGGGCACGGCGCCGATCCACGGCCCGACCATCGGGATCATGTTGAAGAGGCCGGCCACCATGCCGACCACCAGCCAGAAGGGCAGGCCGATGATGGCGAGGCCGATCGAGGCCATCGTCCCGACGATGGCGGCCACGAACAGCTGGCCCCGGAAGTAGCCGCCGATCGCGTGGTTCAGGCGCCGGCTCACCACCAGCACCTCGGCCTTGCGGTTCTCGGGCACCATGCTCTCCGCCACGCGGCGGATGTGGGGCAGGTCCACGAGCAGGTAGAAGGCGATGATCGGGGCCAGCACGAAGATGAGGCCCACGTGGAAGACCCGCACGCCGACCTCGCGGAAGTCGTCGATCTGGTCGAACAGCTCGTCGCGGCGCTGCTCGGCCCGCTCGGCGGCGGTGATGTCGCCGTCCCCGTCGAGGTCGCGCGGGGCGTTGTTGTCGGAGAACGAGTCCTCCAGCTCGTCCCAGGTGGGGATCTGGACGGGCCAGTCGCCCTCCTCCGACTGCGCGGCCCGATCGTCGACCCAGTCCTCGACCTTGTCCCGCAGCTCGGGCCAGTCCTCGGCCAGCTCGTCCCACTGGGTGCGCACCTGCGGGGCGACGAGGAAGCCGATGCCGACCACCACGCCGAGCACGCCGAGGTAGGTGATGCCGGTGCCCAGGGCCCGCGGGATGCGGCGGCGCTGGAGGGCGGTGACGATGGGGTTGAGCAGGAAGACGATGGCGCCGGCGAGGATCAGCGGCGGCCAGATCACCCGCACCACCCAGCCGAGGTACAGCAGCATGGCGAGCACCACGGCCAGGCCGGTGAGCGCCCAGGCCACCTGCCCGGCCCGGCGGATGCCGTCCGAGCGCGTCCTGCCGGTCGGCGGCCCGCCGCCCAGCCCCTCGGGCCCGCCGTTGTGCTCGGCGCCCGCGTCGGCGCCGTCCTCACTGGCGAGCGCGGCGCCCGCGGCGACGGGGTCGGTCGTCTCGGTCGGTTGGCCCGCCTCGCCCGAACCGGTGTCGTTGCCAGTGGCGGCGTCGTCGTCGGTCTCGGTGCCGCTGCCCACGGCGGGATCCGCCGGCGTCGTGCCGGTCATCGCAGCGGCCTCGCGAGCACGTCGAGGCCGTCGGCGCCGAGCGCCAGGGCCTCGGCCGCCACCTCCTCGATGCACGCCAGGGTGTCGCCCTCGGCCCGCTCCCGGCCGAACCGCTCGACGAGCGAGACCACCCGCAGCCCGCTCGGCACCTCGCTCTCCACTCGCTCCACGATGTCTCCCGCCTTCAGGTCCACGGCGTCGCCAACGATGGCGAGGCAGGGTACGCCGAGGGAGGCCGAAAGTTCGGCCACCCCGCCCACCACCTTTCCGTCGAACGACTGCTCGTCGAGGAACCCCTCGGCGGTGATCACGAGGTCGGCGTCCTCCACGGCGTCCGGCAAGCCCAGCTCGTCGGCGATCGCGTCGAAGCCGTCGATCAGCTGGCCGCCGGCCGCGGCCAACCCGCCGGCCAGGCCCCCGGCCGCCCCGGCGCCGGGCAGCACGAGCACGTCGACGCCGTGGTCCTCCAAGTACACCTCGGCCAGGCGGGCCAGGCGCCGGCGCAGCAGCTCCACCTGGGCGGGCGACGCGCCCTTCTGGGGAGCGAACACCTCGGCGGCCTCCACGAACCCGGTGCGCACGTCGCACATCACGATCAGCTCCACGCCCCGCAGCCGCTGGAGCGGGTACAGCGCCCGCAGCGCCCCCAGGCCGCCGTCGGTGGTGGCCGAGCCGCCCAGGCCCACCAGCAGGCGGCGGGCGCCCAGCTCCAGTGCCGTCGACAGGAGCTCGCCGGTGCCGGTCGTCGACGCGGCCACCGGGTCGTTGTGCTCGGGCCCGCCCACGAGGGCGAGGCCGGAGGCCCGGGCCATCTCCACCACGGCGGTGCGGCCGTCGAGCCGCCAACCGGCGTCCACGGGGTCGCCCAGCGGGCCGGTCACGCGGGTGGTGCGGTTGGGGCCGCCGAACACCTCGAGCGTCCCCTCGCCCCCGTCGGCCACCGGCTGGGCCACGCAGTCCCAGCCGGCCGCCACGGCCGCCCGTTCGAGCGCGGCCGCGACCTCCTGCGCCGTCGCCGTGCCGCGCAGCTTGTCGGGGGCAGCCACCAAGCGCATAGATCCGCCAGTCTGCCCGCTCCCGGTCGCCTCCGGTCGGCCGCCACGCCACCCTGCGGCGTGCGCCGGCACGTTCGGCGAGCGGAGTGGGAGCGCCGCAGGCCGACAAGTACCCTCGGGCCTCCGTGGTGGAACGAGACGTGGTGATCGTGTCGAACCGGGGGCCGGTGTCGTTCTCCGAGGGGGACGACGGCCGGCTGGTGGCTCGGCGCGGAGCCGGGGGGCTGGTCTCGGGCATCGGGCCGCTCGTGGCGGGCACGAGCGCCACGTGGATCGCGGCGGCGATCTCCGACGCCGACCGGGTCGCCGCCCGGCAGGGGACGGTGGAGGCCGACGGGTTCCGGGCCCGGCTCCTGGCGATCGACCCCGACATCTACCGGCGGGCCTACGACGAGGTGTCGAACCAGGTCCTCTGGTTCCTGCACCACGGCCTGTACGACCTGCCACGGGCACCCGCCTTCGACACCTCCTTCCGGGAGGCGTGGGCGGCCTACCGCCGGATGAACGAGGTGTTCGCCAGCGCCGTCATGAACGTGGCCCCGCAGGGCGCGGCCGTGCTGGTGCAGGACTACCACCTGGCGCTGGTCGGCCACGACCTGGCCGAGCACCGGCCCGACCTGGCCACCGTCCACTTCGCCCACACGCCCTTCGCCACACCCACGTGGCTGCGGGTGCTGCCCGACCACGTGGCCGCCGAGCTGCTGGCCGGTCTCTGCGCCTTCCGGGCCTGCGGGTTCCACACGCAGCGCTGGGCCGACGACTTCACGGCCTGCTGCCGCGAGGTGCTGGCCCTCACGCCCCGGACGTTCGTCTCGCCGCTGCCGGCCGACCCGGACGACCTGCGCCGGGCCGCCTCGTCCGAGGCCTGCGAGGCGGCGTTGGGTCGGCTCTCCGCCGAGGTCGGCGACCGGCTGGTGGTGGGCCGGGTCGACCGCATCGAGCTGTCGAAGAACATCCTCCGCGGCTTCCTCGCCTTCGACGACCTGCTGGAGCGCTACCCCGACTGGCGCGAGCGGGTGGTGTTCGCCGCCTCGGTCTACCCGTCGCGGGGTGGGGTGCCCGACTACCTGCGCTACCAGGACGAGGTCGACGCCGCGGTCGCCCGGATCAACGCCCGGTGGGCGACCCCGGACTGGACGCCGATCCTGTACGACACCAGCGACGACTACCCCTCGTCGGTGGCGCTGCTGCGTCGGGCCGACGTGCTGCTGGTCAACCCGGTCCGCGACGGGCTGAACCTGGTGGCCAAGGAGGCGGCGCTGGTGAACGAGCGCGACGGCGTGCTGTGCCTGTCCCGGGAGGCCGGGGCGTGGGCGGAGCTGGGCGACGTGGCGCTGGCCGTGCCGCCGTTCGACGTGGCCGGCACGGCCGACGTGCTCGACCGGGCCCTGCGCCTGCCGCCCGAGTCCCGCGCCGCGCACGCCAAGCGCCTGCGGGCGATCGTCGAGCAGCGGACGCCGTCCGACTGGCTCGCCGACCAACTCGCCGCCGCCGACCTCACCTGACACCAGCCCCACACCTCCCGGCACCCCACACTCCCGCCGGGAGCACCGCGAGCCGCCACCTCGATC
>DATCLV010000851.1:0-3162 GCA_036563745.1 Acidimicrobiales bacterium
GTGCCGGTCGTCGGCATCGTGGAGCGCATGGGCCTCGACGCCCCCGGCGGCCTCGCCGCGCTGGGCGCCTGGGGCCGCATCGCCCACGAGCTGGCGCAGGCCTCGGGCGTCGTCCCCACCGCGATGGTGGTCGACGGCCCCTGCCTGGGCGGTCCCGCCATCGCCGTCGGCCTGGCCGACGTGGTGGCGCTGACCGATCGGGCCGCCCTGTTCGTCAACGGCGCCGAGGCGTCGGCCCGCATGACCGGCACCGAGGGCATCGACCCCGGGCAGCTGGGCGACGCCTGGTCGCACCAGACCCGCAGCGGCGTCGCCGACATCGCCGCCGCCGACGTGGGCGAGGCGCTGGCCGCGGTGGGCGACGTGCTGTCGTTCCTGCCGCCCAACAGCCTCGAGGCCCCGCCCCGCGAGCCGAGCGTCGACCCGGCCGACCGCCGCTGCCTGCAGGCCGCCCAGGTCGTGCCCCGCAACGAGCGCGAGTCCTACGACGTGCGCCGCGTCATCGCCGACCTGCTCGACGACCGCTGGTTCGTCGAGCTCCGGGCCCGCTACGGGTCGAGCCTGGTGGTCGGCTTCGGCCGCATCGCCGGCCTGCCGGTCGGGATCGTCGCCAACCAGCCCAGCCAGCTCGCCGGCGCCCTCGACATCGAGAGCTCGCTGAAGGGCGCCCGCTTCGTCCGCTGGTGCGACGCGTTCAACGTCCCGCTGCTCACGCTCGTCGACACCCCCGGGTTCCGGCCCGGGCGCGACCAGGAGTGGCGCGGCATCGTCCGCCACGGCGCCAAGCTCGCCTTCGCCTACGCCGAGGCCACCGTGCCGCGGGTGTCGGTGGTGCTGCGCAAGGCCTACGGCGGCGCCTACATCGTCATGGACTGCAAGGCGATGGGCAACGACTGCGCCCTCGCCTGGCCGCAGGCCGAGATCGCGGTGATGGGCGCCAAGGGCGCGGTCGAGATCGTGCACCGGCGGGCGCTGCTCGCCGCCGACGAGGCCCACCGGGACGCCCTGCGCCAGCAGCTCGAGGACGAGTACGCGGCCGAGCACCTGTCGCCGCGGGTCGCCGCCGAGCGCGGGTTCATCGACGACGTGGTCGACCCGGCCGACACCCGCCTGGTGGTGGCCGAGGCGCTGCTGGCGCTCACCACCAAGCGCGAGCGCCCGGTGCGGCGCCGCCACGAGAACGTCCCGCTGTAGGGGTGGACGTGTCCTGCGAGACCCGCCGATCCCGCCGATCCCGCCGACCGGGTCCGTCGGGCGCGCTGCACGGCGCGGCCCGGCCGCGTCGCCCCGTCGACCCCGACGCCAGCCAGAGGAAGGTCCATGCTCGAGGGTAAGAAGCTCGTCGTCACCGGCGTGCTGACCAAGGACTCGATCGCCGCCACCGTCGCCGAGCAGGCGGTCGAGGCCGGCGCCGAGATCGTGCTCACGTCGTTCGGGCGGGCCTTCCGGCTCACCCAGCGGGTGGCCCGCAGCCTGCCCGGCACCCCGGACGTCCTGGAGCTCGACGTCACCGACCCCGCCCACCACGCCGCGCTGGCGGCCGAGCTGAGCGAGCGGTGGGGGCGGGTCGACGGGGTCGTGCACGCCATCGGGTTCGCCCCCGAGGCGTGCCTCGGCCAGCCGGAGGGCCTGTTCGCCGCCGAATGGGACGACGTGGCGACCGCGCTGCAGATCTCGACCTACTCGCTGAAGTCGCTGGCGGCGACGATGGCGCCGCTGATGCCGCCCGGCAGCGCGATCGTCGGCCTCGACTTCGACGCCGCGCAGGCGTGGCCCGCCTACGACTGGATGGGCGTCGCCAAGGCCGCGCTCGAGGCCACCGCCCGCTACCTGGCCCGCGACCTGGGGCCGAAGGGCATCCGGGTGAACCTCGTGGCCGCCGGCCCGCTGCGGACGATGGCCGCGCGGTCGATCCCCGGGTTCGCGGCGATGGAGTCGGCGTGGGGCGAGCGGGCGCCGCTGGGATGGGACGTCCGCGACCCGGTCCCCACCGCCAAGGCCTGCGTGGCGCTGCTGTCCGACTGGTTCCCGGCCACCACCGGGGAGATCGTGCACGTCGACGGCGGGGTCCACGCGGTCGCGCTGGCGGCGCCGGGGGCGGCGAAGCCGGAGTCGTCGTCGGAGTCTGCGTCGTCGGAGTCCGAGGCCCCGTCGGAGTCCGAGCCGGAACCGGAGGCCGTCGAGTCGTGAGCGGCACCGACCCCGACAGCGACGGCCCCGTCGACCTCGATCCGAGCAGCGACCCGGTCGGCCTCCTCCCCCACCGGCCGCCGTTCCGGTTCGTCGACAAGGTGGTCGAGATGGTGCCGGGCGAGCGGGTCGAGGCCCGCTACAAGGTCACCGGCGACGAGGACTTCCTCGCCGGCCACTTCCCCGGTCGGCCGATCTTCCCCGGCGTGATCCAGCTCGAGGCGCTGGCCCAGGCCGGTGCCATCGCCCTGCTGGCCGACGAGCGCTACGCCGGCAAGCTGCCGCTGTTCGGCGGCGTGGAGGACGTGCGGTTCCGCCGCCAGGTCGTCCCCGGCGACGAGCTGACGCTGGTCGTCGAGATGGAGCGCCTGTCGTCGCGGGGCGGCTGGGGCCGGGCCACGGCCACGGTCGCCAACAAGACCACGTGCTCCGGCCGCCTGTTCTTCGTCCTCGGATGACATCTCCCCGGGTGACATCCCGTCGGACGACACCGGACACGCCAAGGATGGACTGTGACTGCTGACGTTCCCCCCGTCGACCTCGACCTCCTGAACTTCGCCGTCGACCTCGCCCGGCAGGCCGGGGAGATCACCCTCCGCTGGTTCGCCCGCGACGACCTCGACGTCGAGTCGAAGGCCGACGGCACCCCCGTGACCGCCGCCGACCGGGCCGCCGAGCGCTTCATCCGGGAACAGCTCGCCGAGCACCACCCCGACGACACGATCGTCGGCGAGGAGGAGCCGGTCCACGAGGGCTCGTCGGGGCGGCGCTGGATCCTCGACCCGATCGACGGCACCAAGGCGTTCACCCGCGGCGTGCCGCTCTACGCCAACCTGCTCGCGCTCGACGACGAGCACGGCCCGGCCATCGGTGTGGTCAACATCCCCGCGCTCGGCGAGGTCGTCGCGGCGGGTCGGGGGCTCGGGTGCTTCCACGACGGCGTCCGCTGCCACGTCAGCACGACGGCCGCGG
>DATCLV010000853.1:0-5556 GCA_036563745.1 Acidimicrobiales bacterium
CCGCGGCCGTCACCCAGCAGGCCGTCGCCAACGTCGACCGGCACCACCTCGACTTCGGGGCCTGCCTCGGCGCCAGCCGGCGCCAGCTGCTCTGGCACGTCACCCGACCCGCCGTGACGCCGGCGGTCGTCGGCGCCCTGCGGGTGTCGGTGGCGCTGGGCTGGAGCTTCGCCACGGTGTCCGAGCTGATCGGCGGCCAGCGGGGCACCGGGAAGATCATCCAGGCGATGGCGCAGCTCCAGCGCACGGCCGACGTGATGGCCGCCGTGCTCGCCGTCGCCGCCGTCGCCGTCGTCGTCGACGCGCTCATCGCCCGGGTGGGCCGTTGGACCGTCCGCTGGCAGGAGTAGCGCCATGAACGACATCGTCACCGACGTCCCCCACTCCCCCGCTCCCCCGACCGACACCGCAGCCGGGCCCGTCCTCGACCGCCCGGCCGACGAGGGCGGGGCGCCGCCGGCGGTCGAGCTGCGGGGCGTCACCAAGCGGTTCCGCCTGGAGTCGGGCCGGACCGTCGAGGCGCTCCGGGGCCTCGACCTCACGATCCCCGAGGGCCAGTTCGCGTGCCTGCTCGGGCCCTCCGGGCACGGCAAGTCGACCCTGCTGAACCTCCTCGCCGGCTTCGCCACCCCGACCGAGGGGCAGGTCGTCGCCCACGGCGGGGAGGTGGACGGCCCCAGCCCCGACCGCGGCATGGTCTTCCAGCGCGACGCCCTGTTCCTCTGGAAGCGGGTCGAGGACAACGTCGGCTTCGGCCTGAAGGCCCGCAAGGTGCCGGCGGCGCAGCGACGGGAGATCGTCGACCGCTACCTGCGCCTCACCGGCCTGGAGGCGTTCGCCCGGGCCTGGCCGAAGCAGCTGTCGGGCGGGATGCGCCGCCGGGTCGCGATCGCCATGGTGATGGCGAACGAGCCCCGCCTCCTGCTGATGGACGAGCCGTTCGTCGGCCTCGACTACTGGCGGCGGGCCGCGCTCCACGAGGTCCTGCTGCGGCTGCACGAGACGTCCGGGTGCACGGTCGTGTTCGTCACCCACGAGATCGACGAGGCGCTGCTGCTCGGCGACCGGCTGCTGGTCATGGTCAACGGGCGGCTCGCCATGGACGAGCCGATCCCGCTCCCCCGGCCCCGCACGGCCGACGAGCTCGTCTCCCCGGTGGCGCAAGACCTGAAGCGCCAGGTGCTGTCCCACCTAGGCGACGTCGCCGACCTCGGCGACGACGCCGGGCGCGACCGGGCGCTCGCCGCCGGGGCCGAGGGGACCGTCGAGGTCGACGGGGTCGGCGCGTGACCGCCCGCCACCGCCTCGTGAGCCTGGCGCTGCTGGCGCTGATGCTGGTGGCGTGGCAGGTCGCCCACGAGCTGGCGGGCACCAACCAGCGGGGCGACCCGATGGTGCCCGGCCTGGTCGACGTGCTCGACGCCTTCAAGGGCCTCTCCCGCGAGTGGCAGGGCGGCTGGGGCGTCGAGCGCACCGACCTCGGCGGCGAGGAGACCTGGGCCGGCGGGCTCCTGGCCTTCGCCTACAACGCCGGGGCCACCGGCCTCCGCCTGGCCGCCGGCTACCTGCTGGGCGCGGGCGTGGGGCTGGGCCTCGCCGCCCTCGTGTCGTGGAGCCCGCTCCTGCGGCGGATCGTCTACGTGCCCGCCCACTCGGTGCGGATGCTGCCGCTGCTGGCGCTCATCCCGCTCTTCGGGCTGTGGTACGGGAGCTCGAACACGGGGGCGGTGATGTTCGTGGCGTTCACGGTGTTCGTGTACGTGTTCGCCTTCGGGATCAACGCGATCGCCAACGTGCCGGGCCACTTCTCCCACGCCGCCCGGTCGCTCGGCGCCGGTCGGGTGCGCACCTACGTCGAGGTCGTCCTGCCGGCGGCGCTGCCCGAGCTGGGCTCGGGGCTGTCGCTGTCGCTGGCGCTCGGGTGGAGCGCGGCGATCTCCGCCGAGTTCAACGGCCAGGCGACCGGCCTGGGGCAGATCGCCTACGTGGCCGAGTACTTCACCCAGACCGGGCTGCTGGCCCTGATGGCGATCACCGTCATCGCCTTCGCGGCCGCCAGCTTCCTCTTCGCCCGCGGGGTGATCGCCTGGGCGACCCGCTGGGCCGAGTAGCCGCCGGGCAGCCGCCCGGCCACCGCCGAGCCGCTGCCGACCGGTTCCGTCCGACCACAGGAGGTTCGAGATTTGGCATGGATCGCGGGATACGCCGACGGGCTCACCTACCGCGCCGGGGACACGGTGCACGTCCGCACCTCCACCGACGCGCCGCGGGTCCGCGTCGACCTGGTGCGGGTCATCAGCGGTGACGTGAACCCCGACGGGCCGGGGGCCGAGGTCCGACCGGTGGCGTCGGTGCCGGTGCAGGAGGTCGACGGGCGCGAGCAGCCCGTCCACCCGGGGTCGTACGCGGTGGTGCCGCCGTCGCCCGCGCTCGCCGCGCTGCGGTCGTTCACGGTCACCGCGTGGATCTGGCCGACCGCGCTGGGGCGGACCGCGGTCCAGGGGCTGGTCAGCACGGCGGCGCCCGAGGGCACGGGCGGCGCCGGTGGGTTCGCCCTCGCCATCGCCGACCGCCGGCTCACCCTGGTGGCGGGCGACGCCCGGCTGACGCTCCCCGAGGTCCTGCACGAGCGGCAGTGGGCGTTCGTCGCCGCCACCTACGACGCCCGGACCGGGCAGGCGACCCTCTCCCTGGACAGCCCGGAATGGCCGGCCCAGCGGGCGGAGGTGACCGGGACCCTGGCGGTGTCGCCCACCGCGGGCCCGCTGGTGTTCGCGGCGCTCGGCGTGGAGGACGGCCACGGGGTCGGCTGCTACGACGGCAAGATCGAGGCCCCGGCCCTCCTCCCCCGGGTGTGCGACGCCGACGAGCGGGCGCGGCTCGCCGACGGCGTGCGCGGCGGCGGCTTCGTCGGCGCCTGGGCGTTCGAGGAGGACATGTCCGGCACCCGGATCGTCGACCGCTCGGGCCACGGCCTGCACGGCGAGCTGTTCCAGATGCCGACGCGGGCCATGACCGGCCACGGCTGGGACAGCTCCAGCGACGTGCACGCCGCGCCCCACCAGTACGGGGCGATCCACTTCCACTCCGACGACATCGAGGACGCCGGCTGGGACCTCACGGCGTCGATCCGCCTCCCCGACGACCTCCCCAGCGGGGTGTACGCGGCCCGGTGCGCGGCGGGTGACGACGTCGACCACGTCGTGTTCTTCGTCGCCCCCGACACGCGGGTGGGCGCGGCCCCGGCGGCCGGGCGACCCGCCCACCCCGAGGTCGCCATCCTCTTCCCGACCGTGTCGTACATGGCGTACGCCAACGACCGGATGCTCGACAACCCCAAGCTCGAGGCGCCCGGGTGGCTGAGCCTCCCCATCCAGCGCGACCGGGGCGACCAGATCCTGCTCGCCCACCCCGAGTACGGCTCGTCGATCTACGAGACCCACTCGGACGGCTCCGGCATCAGCTACTCCAGCTGGAAGCGGCCGGTCCTCAACATGCGGCCCGACCACCGCAACTGGCAGACCCACGCCCCGCGGGCGCTGTCCTGCGACCTCTACATCGTCCACTGGCTGGAGACCGAGGGCGTCGCCCACGACACGCTCACCGACCACCTGCTCCACGACGAGGGGGTCGAGCTGCTGCGCAACTACCGGGTCGTGATCACCGGCACCCACCCCGAGTACTGGACGACGCCGATGCGCGACGCGCTGGAGCAGTGGCTGGGCGAGGGCGGCCGGCTCATGTACCTGGGCGGCAACGGCTTCTACTGGGTGACCAGCGTGCACCCCACCCGGCCCCACGTCGTCGAGGTGCGGCGGGGCATCGGCGGCACCCGCACCTGGGAGTCGCGGGCCGGCGAGCTGCGGCACTCGACCACCCTGGAGATGGGCGGGCTGTGGCGGTACCGGGGCAAGGACCCCAACCGGCTGGTCGGCAACGGGTTCGCGGCCCAGGGCTTCGACGTGCCGTCGCCGGGCTACGCCGTGGTCGACGGGGCCCGGGCGTCGCGGGCCGGCTGGATCCTCGACGGGGTGAAGGACGTGTTCGGCGAGCACGGCCTGATCCTCGACGGCGCCGCCGGCGACGAGATCGACCGGGTGGACCCCCGCTGGGGCAGCCCGCCGCACGTGGTGGTGCTGGCCACGTCGAAGGGGCGCCACAGCGAGTTCATGCAGCTGGTGTCGGAGGACATCCCGGTCACCCACCCGAACGTGCGGGGGGACCTGTCCGACGACATCCGGGCCGACCTGTGCTTCATGGAGACCGGGAACGGGGGCGCGGTGTTCTCGGTCGGCTCGATGAACTGGTGCGGGTCGCTCTACCACCAGAAGTACGACAACGACGTGGCCCGGGTCAGCCGGAACGTCCTGCAGCGGTTCCTCGACCCGGCGCCGTTCCCGGACGACCCGACGGCGCCGGCCGCTGCTGCCGCAGAGGCCGGGACCGGGGAGGTCGCCGGTGGCTGAGCCCGCCTCCCTCGTCGTCCGCCACGCCCGGCGGCGGGACGGGTCGCCGTGCGACCTCGTCGTCGCCGGGGGTCGCATCGCCGCGGTCGAGCCGCCGGGCGCGGCCGCCGCCCCGACCGGGACCGGCGCCACGGAGCTCGACGCCGGCGGCGGGCTGGTGCTGCCGGCGTTCGTCAACGTCCACCTCCACCTCGACAAGACCCGGCTCGGCGACCGGCTGCCCCCGGACCGCACCGGCACCATGCAGGACGGCGCCCGGGCGACACTGCCGCTCAAGGCGCGGTACACCATCGAGGACATCCACCGGCGGGCCACCGAGGTCCTCGACGCCGCGGTGGTGCACGGCGCCGGCTTCGTCCGGGGACTGGCCGACGTCGACCCGATCGGCGGGCTGACCGGCGTCGACGCCCTCCTGCGCCTGCGGGACCGCTACGCCGACCGGCTCCACCTCCAGGTGGCGGCGTTCACCCAGGAGGCGCTCTTCCGCCACGAGGGGACGCTCGACCTGCTGACGGAGGCGGTGGCCCGGGGCGTCGACGTGGTCGCCGGGTGTCCGCAGCTGGAGCGCAACGCCGAGCTCGTGCGCCGCCACGTCGAGGCGTGCTTCGAGCTCGCCGTGGCGCACGGCCTCGACCTCCACTTCCTGGCCGACGACACCGACGACCCGGCGTCGCGCAGCCTGGAGGTCATCGCCGACTGCACCGCCGGCGCCGGCTGGGAGGGCCGGGTGATCGTCGGCCACGTCGGCGCCCTCGCCGCCTACGACCACGCCCACTCCGTCGAGGTGATCCGGCGGGTGCGCGACGCCGGCGTCACCGTCTGCACCAACCCGCAGATCAGCCTCACGCTGATGGGCCGCGAGGACCGGGGGCTCGTCCGCCGGGGGACGACGCGCATCAACGAGCTGCGGGCCGCCGGCGTGCGGGTGATCGCCGCCCAGGACGATGTCGACGACCCGTACTACCCGTTCGGCATCCCCAGCCAGCTGGAGGTGGCGAAGTACACGGCGCACGTGGCCCACCTCACCCACCCGGCCGGGCTCGAGGCCGTCGTCGACATGGTGACGACCGAGGCCGCCGCGGCCGTGCAG
>DATCLV010000863.1:0-18693 GCA_036563745.1 Acidimicrobiales bacterium
CTCCCGCCGGTCGGCGACGGCCCCCGCGACGGCGATGGCGGCAACGGCGCCGCCGGGGGCGGCAGCGACCGCGCCGAGCCGGCCGGCGCCTCGATCGCCGAGCGGCTCTGGCCCCGGCTGTCACCGCTGCCCGCCACCGCCTCGAACCGGGCGCCGGCGGCGACGGCGTCGGCCACGTCCCACCCCCGGTAGAGGAGGCGGCCGGCGGCGTCGAGGAACGTGAGCTCGGTCTCGACGATCACGTCGAGCGCACCGGCCCGCCCGCCGCCCCGCCGCTGTTTCCCGGCGAGGCGCTCGACGTCGGCCCGGAGGAACCGGCTGCGCCGCGTGCCGGGCACCCGCTCGCTGCGGATCGCGCCCCGGCTGACGTAGGCGTAGAGGGTCTCTGGCTTCACGCCCAGCCGGGCGGCGGCCGCCTCGGAGGTCAGCCACGCGTCGTCCTGCATGCGACCGACGCTAATACATTGATGCCGTCAATCTTGACAATGTGTTGGTCGCGGGGTCCGATGGCCCCATGGGAACCCGCACCGTCGCCGCCACGACCCAGCCGGTCGCCCTCGCCCACCTCCGGCCCGCCGACGAGCCGGCCGTCGCCGCGCCGCCCGGTCTCAAGGGCGTGGTCGTGGCGGAGACCGCGCTCGGCGACGTGCGGGGGACCGAGGGCTTCTACCACTACCGCCAGTACGCGGCGCCCGACCTGGCCCGCACCCGCACCTTCGAGGACGTCTGGCAGCTGCTGCTCGACGGCGAGCTCCCCGCCACCGCCGACGAGCGGGCCGCCTTCGCCGCCGAGGTCGCGCCGCTCCGGGCGCTGCCGCCGGCCGTGCTCGACGCGCTCCCCGGCATCGCCCGCGGCGGGTCGACCCCGGTGGCAGGCCTGCGTACGGCGCTGTCGCTGCTGGCCGGCGTCGAGGGGTTCGCCCCCTCGCTCGACGTCGACCGGGCCCGGCTGCGGGCCGACGCCCTCCGGCTCATCGCGGCCACGCCCACGGTGATCGCCGCCCTCCACCGGCTGCGGCAGGGCGCCGAGCCGGTGCCGCCCCGGCCCGACCTCGGCCACGCCGCCGACTACCTGCACATGCTCACCGGCGTCGAGGCCGACCCCCGCCACGTCCGGGCGCTCGAGCAGTACCTCATCCTCGGCATCGACCACGGCTTCAACGCCTCCACGTTCGTGGCCCGGGCCGTCACGTCGACCGGTGCCGACCTCGGGGCCGTGGTGGTGGCGGCGCTCGGGTCGCTGTCGGGCCCGCTCCACGGCGGGTCGCCCAGCCGGGCGCTCGACACGCTCGACGCCATCGGCGCACCGGAGCACGCCGGCGCCTGGGTGCGGGCCGCGGTCGCCGACGGCCGGCGGATCATGGGCTTCGGCCACGCCGTCTACCGGACGGCCGACCCCCGCTCGGAGCTGCTGCGGGAGGTCGTGGAGGAGATCGGCGGCGAGCGGGGGCGGCTCGCCGTGCAGGTGGAGGGCGAGGTGGAGCGGGCGCTGGCCGCGCTCAAGCCCGACCGGGCGCTGCGCACGAACATCGAGTGGTACGCGGCGGTGACGATGGAGGCCTGCGGCCTGCCCCGCGACCTGTTCACCCCCACCTTCGCCGCCTGCCGGATCGTCGGCTGGTGCGCCCACGCCCTGGAGCAGCACGCCGACAACCGGATCATCCGGCCCAGCTCCCGCTACGTCGGCCCGCCGCCGCCCCAGCCGGTGCCCGCCCTGTGAGCCCCGGCCCGGCAGGTCGACGGGGGCCGCGTCGGCTCAGGCGGTCGAGCCCTGGGGGCCGGCGCCCGGCCCCGTCAGGTGACGGGACACCGAGGCGATGAGCCGGTCGTCCACCACGTCGTAGATCAGCGTGCCGATCCACACGACGACGGTGCCGCCGATCCACGTGCCGATCCCCTCGATCGACAGGCCGTCCGAGAAGATGTCGGTGACCAGCAGGGCGACGTAGGTGGTCACCAGCCCCGCCACCCAGGTGACGCCCGACGCGTACCGGCCGGCCAGCCGCTCGGCGATCGGCTTCACCACGATCGCCGCCAGCGTGAAGATGGCGACCGCCACGACGAAGGGCAGCGGATCGATCTCGATGCGGTCGAACAGCGCCGCTGCGACCAGCAGCATCACGGCGTTGGCGGCGGCGGCCACCACGATCCGCACCAACCACGGGCTCACGTTCATGCCGGGCTCCTCTCCTCCCGTCACCCGCCGGGGCAACGATCCCCACCCGGACCCCGCTCCGAACCTGCCGCGGACGGCGGACCGCCGGCGCACCGCCGGGGGGCGCCGGGGACCGCCGCCCGGTCCTCAGCCCGGGCCCACGAGCCGGGCGGTCAGGTCCTCATCGAACGGCGGCGCGAACAGCGACGCCTGGCGCTGCCGCAGCCGGAACAGGTTGCCGATCGTGCACATGCGCTGGTCGTAGCTGGTCCAGTTGCGGGCACCCCGGTCGCGGTACCGACCGCCGGCCAGCTGGAAGCGGGTGATCAGCGCCTGCAGCACGGGCAGGGTCACGTCCGCGTCGGTGGCCAGCTCCTCCCACCGGTCCTCCCACCGTGGCGGGGGCGGCACCGGCTCGTCGACCGCCAGCACCTCGTCGGGGAGCTGCAGGGTCATCCGCCGGGTCATCAGCCAGGCGTAGGCGTTGCTCGGCCAGCGGCGGACCCCGCCGACGCGGCCGGTGCGGTCGCGGATCAGGCGCTCCATGGCGTGCGTGCTGAACAGCGCCAGCGCCGCCCAGATGTAGCCGTCGAGCCGCTGCTGCTCGTAGGCGCCCAGCAGGAGGTTGCCGGCCAGCACCCGCTGGGACCGCTCGTGCGGGTCGTCGGTGCGCATCGCCTCGAAGTACTGGCGGAACCCGAGGCGGAAGGCGTCGGGCGGCGGCGACGGGGTGAGCAGCCAGCTGGGGTCGAGCATGCCCAGGTCCTCGAGCTGGTCCTCGACCTTGGTCCAGAACGTGTCCCACAGCTGGTCGCCCGCCTCGCCGGCGGCCGCCGAGCGCTTCGGGAACAGCTCCAGGAACGTGGTCCCGGCCAGGCCGACCTCCAGGAACACCAGCCGGTTCCCGGCGGCCAGGATGCGGAAGCTCGACGCGTTCGAGCGCAGCATGATCCGGCGGGCCAGCCGGGCCACCAGGCCGTCAGGGGCGCCGGCTGCCGCAGGCGCGGGCCCGACGTCGCCGGGCACCGGGCCGGGCCGGGCCGCGAGATCGACCTGGCCGGCCCGGCCGACCCGATCCCCCCGACCGCCACTGCCGGGGAGACCCACCCGCCCCGTCGGCCCGGGGCCGGCACCGGCTCCGGCCGCGCGCCGGGGCCGGAGCCGGTGGGGGAGGAGCGGGATGTCCTCGAGGTAGGTGCCGATCGTCCGTGACGACCAGGTGGCGAAGGTGAACCAGTTGGCGTCCCGCGGGCCCTCGGACCCGCCGATCGCGTGCGCCAGCCGCTCCGACAGGTCGGCGTACGCCAGCGTGATCCGCCGGTTGCGCCACACCATCGGCTCGGCCGGCTCCCACAGGGCGAACCCTTCGCTGGCGATGAGGCGCACGTCGGTGGGCTCGATCGGCCGGTCGATCCGGTGCGCCTGCGCCCGGTGGGCGGTCCGCCGGGTGGGGCCGACGTGGGCGCCGACGCCGACCGTGTCGCCGCGCCGGCGGCGCCGGGCCGTGCGGTGCGCGGCCCGGGCGTCGGTGCCGGAGCGGGTGGCCCGCCGCAGGACCTCGGCGTCGAGCCGGAACGGCGGCCCGCCGGGCTGCGCCGCCCGGTCGATGGCGAGCTGCAGCACCGACCGGCCCACGACCGCCCCCGGGCGGGTGGCCACCCACCGGGCCCCGGGCACGCCCTGCAGACGGCGGGCCACCGAGCAGGCGGTGCCGATCGTCCATCGCCAGACCGGGCCGGGAGCGGGGACCCGCAGCAGGCGGGCGACGTCGGGCACCAGGTGGTGCATCAGCGCGGCGGGGAGCCGCTGGCAGCCGGGCGGCATCCCCAGCCGCATCTCGCGCAGGAGGTCGTCGACCAGCTTCCGGCCCGCCGTCCCGGGCTGCACCTGGCGAGCGGTGATCGCCGCGGTCAGCTCCCGCGCCTCGGCCGGGTCGCGGGGCAGCTGGGCCTCGTCGATGCCGAGCAGCGCCCCCACCACGCACCAGGCGTGGAGGTAGGCGTGCTCCTCCTCGGGTCGCACCGGCACACCCAGCACCTCGAGCGCGTCGACGACGGTGACCGTGAAGCTCATCAGCGTGCCGAGCAGGTCCTCCTGGTTGATCGGGGCGCCGTGCACCTCGGGCCAGGGGTCGGGCGCCGACAGCAGCGCCTGCCGCACGACGGCGTGGAGGAGCCGCACCCCGCGCGCCGACAGGTAGCCCTGGCGGCCGGGCCGGAGCGCGCCGGGCGGGGTGTCGCCCATGACGTCGAAGATCATCCGGCCGGTGCCGGCCAGCCGGGCGGCGACGTGGGGCCGCTCGCCGAGCTGGGAGGTGGCGACCATGACGGCGGCGCCGTGCGGGGCGGCGTAGGCGGTGGGCAGGGCGGCGCAGAACAGGGCCGTGCAGATCGGCAGCGGCCAGCGGCTGAAGAACCGCTGCCCCGCGGCCACGAGGTCCGGGTCGGCCCACGAGGGCAGGTCGGGGCCCTCGAGGAACCATCGGCGGACGTCGTCGTCCTCGGCGGCCTCGCCCCGCAGCACCTGGCGCACGACCCGGCCGACGATCTCGGTCTCGTCGGCGCCCTCGTCGGCGGCGTAGGCGGTGAGCAGGCCGCGGGCGACGCGGTCGGCGGGCTCGTCGCCGACCAGCCGCAGGCGGTCGAGCAGCTCGTCGGGGTAGCGGCCGGTCACGGCGTGTGCTCCTCCCCGGCCTCGCCGGCCTCGCCGGCCTCCCCGGTCGGCCCGGGCTCGCCGGCCCGGTCGGGCGCTTCGGGTGCCTCCGGCGCTTCGGGTGCCTCGGGCTTCTCGGGCGGCAGCCCGTCGACCACCCTGATCAGGTCGGAGATCACCGCCTCGAGCGGCGTCGCCGCGCCCTCCCGCTGGACCCGGTCCCGCTCGGTCGGCGACAGCCGGTCGAGCACGCTGTCGACGAACGCGTTGAAGTCGGGCGACTCCTTGAGCCGCGAGTGCTGCAGCCGGCTCAGCGCCCGCGCCGCGGGGATCACCTCCCCGATGGCGACCAGGTACTCGCAGATGCTCCGGGCCGTCTGCGCCTGCTCCGCCACGTTGCCGGAGCTCCGGAAACTGCGGGCGATTCGGCACAGGGCGGTGAGCGCCGCCCGGGGGTGGCCGAGGTCGGCGACCAGGTCGGCGAGGGCCCGGAGGGTCTTGTTCACCATCAGGGTGTTGCGGGCCGCCTCGGCGACGCCCAGCGCCTGCTGGAACAGGTCGCGCGCCTTCACGGTGTCGCCCTGCATGGCGGCGGCCCGGCCCCGGGCCCACAGGCCCATCGACCGGATCGACGGGTTGTCGTGCTTGTCGCCCAGCGCCAGCAGCTCGGGCGCCGCGGCCTCGGCGTAGTCCGGCCGGCCCGTGTACTCGGCGACGAACACCCGGTTCCACAGCGCCAGCGCCCGGGGGAACGGGTCGCCGAGCACGTCGCTCATCGCCTCCATCGCGTGGATGTGCTCGACCCAGCCGTCCTCGAGGCGCGCCACCCGCACCATGCCGAGCACGTTGTGCGCCATCCACGGCGGGGGCGCGCCCGGGAGCGTGGCGGCCGCCGTCACCGCCTGGCGGGCCAGGCGCTCGGCGTCCTCCAGCCGGCCCTGGAGCATGACGGCGTTGGCCGCCAGGCCCAGGGCGACCACGCGGCGGGGGTCGTCGGCCAGATCGGGATGGTTGCCCAGGTCGCGGGCCCAGCGGCCGATCTCCAGGCGCTCCCGCATGAGCAGGTCGTCGCCCAGCGCCACCACCAGTCGCAGCGCGGCGGTCAGGCGGCCGCCGTCGACGAGGTGCCGGTAGGCGGCCCGCATGTTGTCGAACTCGGCGTCGACCTCCCCGACCCACGCCGGCTCGTCGGGGCCGCGGCGGTGCCGGGCGGCCTCCTCGGCGAGGTGGAGGAAGTGGTCGGCGTGCAGGTCGGCGACCGCCTCGACCCGGCCCAGGTCGGCGAGGTGGCCGGCGGCGAACGAGCGGATCGTGTCGAGCATCCGGTAGCGGCCGGTGCCGCCGGGCTGCAGGTCGGCCCGCAGGATCGACAGGTTGCCCAGCTCGGCGGTCAGGGCGATGACGCGCTCGGGCTCGACGTCGACCGCGCCCGCCAGGCTCTCGGCCTGGGTGAGGCTCCAGCTGCCCCGGAAGATCGACAGCGCCGCCAGCAGGCGCCGGGCCGCGGGGCTGGCCAGGTTGAACGACCACTCGAACGTGGCCCGCAGCGTGCGGTGCCGGTCGGGGGCGGCGCCGGCGGGGAGGCGGGCCGCGCCGATGTAGTCGTCGAGCCGCTCGACCACGGTCGCCGCCGGGACCGTCGCCAGGTGGACGGCGATCAGCTCGATCGCCAGCGGCAGCCCGCCGAGGCGCCGGGCCAGCTCGACCAGGTGCGGGTCGTCGGGGTCGAGCCGGGCGCCCGCCCGCCGGGCCCGCAGGAGCAGCAGCTCGACCGCGGGCGCCGTCTCGGGCCGCGGGTCGGTGAGGTCGGGGAGCGCCAGCGGGTCGAGTGGCACGACCTGCTCGTCGGGGACGCCGAGGCGGGCCTGGCTGGTCGCCAGCACCCGGCTCTCGCCCGGCGCGGCCAGGATCTCGCCCACCAGCTCGGCCACCGCCTCCCGGAGGTGCTCGCAGCCGTCGAGCACGAGCAGCGGCCGGGTGGTCGCCATCGCCCGCACGACCTCGTCGCGCTGGCCGGCGCCCTCCCGGGCCAGGCCCAGCACGTCGGCCAGCCGGCCGACCAGGGCGTCGGGCCCGTCGGCGAGCGACACGTCGCAGTAGCGGACCCCGTCGGGGTAGCGGGACGTGACCCGCTCGCCGACCTCGACCGCCAGCCGCGTCTTCCCCACCCCGCCCTGGCCGACGATCGTGACCAGCCGGCCCTCGCCCAGCCGGGCGGCGACGTCGGCCACCTCGTCGGGGCGGCCGATGAACTCGCTCTGGTAGGTGGGCGGCTGGCCGGCGGGCGGCGATCCGGTGCGCAGCGGCGGGAAGTCGGCGGGGAGGTCGGGGTGGACGAGCTGGTAGCGGCGCTCGGGCTCGGCGGCGGCATCGGACTGCCAGGGCGCCACCTCCCGGAGCCGCACGCCGAGGGGCAGCTTGTCGGTGACCAGGCCCCGGGTCGCCTCCGACACCAGCACCTGGCCGGGGTGGCAGGCGTCGCGCAGCCGGGCCACGTGGACGAGCGGCGGCCCGGTGAAGCCGCTGCCACGCTCGTCGGCCACGCCCGTGTGCACCGCCACCGTGACCGGCAGCCGGCTGGCGGCGATCGGCGAGCTGCGCAGCGCCAGCGCCAGGTCGCGGGCGGCCAGCACGGCGTGGACCGGGTTCTCGAAGACCGCCCGGTAGCCGAGCCGGGCCTCGTCGAACACGAACCCCCGGTTGGCGCCGACCGCCGCCTTGACCTCCGACTCGTAGGTGGTGAGGGCGTCCTCGCTCGGCTGCGGGCGGGGGCCGGCGCCGGTGGGGCCGTGGTCGACGGAGGTGACGAGGAACGTCCTGGGGCTCTCGGCCCGGTCGCCGCCCGGCCCGACCCCCGGCCCGGCGGCCGCCACCGGTGCCACCAGCGACGGGTCGTTCCGCAGCATCCGTGCCTCGAGGTCGGCCAGCTCGCCCCGGGGCGACCGGCCGGTCACGTGGGCGAGCCGGGCGATGTAGCCCTGGCAGAGCGCCAGCGCCCGGTCGGCCCGGCCGCTGCCGTAGAGCGCCCGGACCAGCAGCGCCAGCCAGTGCTCGTTGTCGGGCTCGGCGTCGACCAGCGCCTGGGCCACCGGCAGCGCGTCGCCGTAGCGGTGCACCCTCAGCAGCGCCTCGGCCTTGAGCTCCTGGACGGCGAGGTGGTCCTCCTCCAGCTCCTCGACCATCGCCGCCACGAAGTGCTCGCCGGCCAGCTTCCCGAACGGCCGGCCCCGCCACAGGCGCAGGGCGGCGTCGGCGAACCGCCGGGCCCGCTCCGGCTGGTTGGCGGCCAGCGCCTGCGCCGCCTGGGTGCGGCAGCGCTCGAAGGTGAAGAGGTCGAGCTCGTCCTCGGCGAGGACCAGGCGGTAGCCGTTGGCCTGCCGGCGGATCCGCTGGCCGTCGGCGGCCGGGGGCAGCACGCTGTTGAGGCGGGACACGGTGACCCGCAGCCGCTCCCGGTAGGGCTCCCACACGAGCTGCTCGGCGGCGGCCCAGTCGTCGCACCACACCCGCTTGACGAGCAGCTCGTCGGTCACGACCCCGCCCCGCTCGACCAGCAGCGCCGCGACCAGCCGGTGGGGGAGCGGCCCGCCGAGGGGCAGGGTCCGGCCGCCGGCGGTCGCCGTGAGGGGCCCGAGCAGGGCGATGCGCAGCCCGGGTGTGTGCTCGCGCGCCGCCTCGGCCCCCTGATCTGCCCCCACCAGCGTGCTCCTTCAGAACCCTCGCATCGTCGCTGTCGTCGTCGTGCGCCCGCTCGCGATTGTCGCCAAGTGCCGGCGCCCGTGCCGGGCGCGCGGGGCGTGCCGGCGGCAGCGGGCGTGGCGGTCGGCGTGGGCGCGGCGGGCGCCGTGGAGGTGTTCGGCGCGGCGGGCGCACCGGAGGCGGCGGGTGCCGCGGCGGGGGCCGGGCCGCGTCCCGTCACAGGGTGCCGAAGACCCGGTCGGCCGGGGTGGCCGCCGCTTCGGCGTCGAAGGTGCGCTCGGTGGCGCCGTCGTCGTGGCGCGAGAACAGCTGCCGGCAGACGAAGCGCCACTCGCGGTCGTCGGCCTGCACGACCACCTGGTCGAGGTAGCAGCCGGGGCCGACGCCGGTGTCGTCGTGGCGGATCCGCAGCCGCTGGAGCTCGCCGAGGTCGGTGAGGGGCACCCGGTAGACCGGGGGGCCGCCCGGCTCGCTCCGGTCGGCCGTGGGCAGCCGGAACTCGGGGCTGCTGGCCTTGGTGCCGAACATGGTGAGGCTGACCTCGGACGCCCAGTCGGCGCCGTCGATGTCGCCTGCCTCTCCTGCGCCCACGTGGATTCGGAACACGTAGTCGGCCATGTCGTCGCCTCCGCCGTCGCCCTCGTGACCCGCTGAGCCGGACCACCTCCGATTGCTGACCCACTGGTGAGCACAGCGGCCGGCGGATCGGACGCGTTCCGCCCGGCCCGAGCCGCCGGCGCTGCAGGAAGTGGTGACGACCGAGGTCCCTTGCTCACTGGACCCACCCTGGCACCGCCCGCGTACGACTCGATTACAACAGCGCCACCTGGGCGTTCCCGCTCGTCGCCGGTCCACGGGGAGGTTGTCGGCCGCCACGGCCCGGCACTCGGCGGATCGCCCGGACCGTGGCGGCGAACCCGTGTCTCAGCAGGTGCCGAGGAGGTCGCGGCCCGCCATCTCCTTGAGGATCGCCCGCAGCCGGGCCCGGCTGACGTTGTCCTCGCGGCGGCTCAGCCGGCGGCGGCGCCAGCGCAGCCGGAGGTTCGACAGCCGGCTCGCCGTCGCCCGCTCCTGCCGGTACGCCGCGCCTGCCACCTCCACCGGTCCACCCAATCGCCTGTCCCGTCCCATGACCCCAGCGTGCGCCCTCCCCACGCCGTGGGGGATCGGGGCGGTCCCCCTGCCCACGGGGGTCCCCTGGGGGAGAGAAGGGGAGGGGACCGTCCCAAATTGCGTCGATCAGGCCGACATATGCGGTCGGATCAACGCAATTTGGGACGAGGGGCGCTCTTGACCCTGGGTCAAGTAGCCTCGCGGGACGGACGGACAGGAGGAGCGCCCGTGCCCCAACCCCACCAGCCCCAGCCGAACGACGCGGTCGTGGTGGCCGCCACCCGCAGCCCCATCGGCCGGGCCAACAAGGGCTCACTGGTCGACAAGCGCGCCGACGAGCTGATGGCCGACATCCTCGTGGCCCTCATGGCCAAGGTGCCCGAGGTGCCGTGGGACGCGGTCGACGACATCGTGTGCGGCAACGTCGCCCAGACCGGTGAGACCGGGTTCAACATCGCCCGCACCGCCGGCATCCTCGCCGGGTTCCCCCACGCCGTTCCCGGCCACACCGTCCAGCGGTTCTGCGCCTCGTCGCTGCAGGCGATCACCGCCGCCGCCAACGCCGTGCGCGTCGGTGAGGGCGACGTGTACATCGCCTGCGGGGTCGAGAAGTCGTCGCGGCCCCCGAAGCCCGAGGGCGAGGCGGGCGGCAGCGGCGGTGGCGGCGGCCGGGGTGGGGGTGGCGGCGGGCGCCGCGGCCTCGGGCCCGGCGGCCTCAACCCCAAGCTGCTCGGCGGCGACAGCGGCTTCCCGTTCGTCTACATCCCGATGGGCCTCACCGCCGAGAACGTGGCCGCCAAGTACGGCGTGTCCCGGGCCGACATGGACGCCTTCGCCAAGCTCTCCCAGGACCGGGCGGTCGCCGCCCAGGACGCCGGCGTCTTCGACTGGGAGATCACCCCCGTCACCAAGGACGACGGCACCGTGGTCACCACCGACGACGGTCCCCGCCGCGGCACCACCGTCGAGCGGCTCGCCGAGCTCACGCCGTCGTTCAAGGAGGACGGCACGGTCACCGCCGGCAACAGCTGCCCGCTCAACGACGGCGCCGCCGCGGTGCTGATCACCAGCCGCCGGAAGGCCGACGAGCTGGGCCTCACGCCGCTGGCCCGCATCGTCGCCACCGCCTACTCCGGGAACGACCCCGAGATCATGGGCGTCGCCCCCATCGACGCGGTCGGCAAGGTGCTGGCCCGCACGGGCATGACCATCGGCGACATCGACGTGGTCGAGCTGAACGAGGCGTTCGCCGCCCAGGTGCTGCCCGTGTGCGAGCACACCGGCATCGACATCGACCGGCAGCTCAACCCGCACGGCGGGGCCATCGCCCTCGGCCACCCGTTCGGGATGACCGGCGCCCGCATCCTCACCACGCTGATCAACGACCTGCGCACCACCGACGCCCAGTGGGGCCTGGAGACGATGTGCGCCGCGGGCGGGATGGCGATGGCCACGATCGTGGAACGGCTGTCGTAGGTGGTCAGCGTCGACGTCGACCAGGGCGCCGGCGACGGCGAGGCCGCCGACGGGCCGGGGCCTCGGCCCGGTGGCCCCGTCGCCCACCTGCTGAAGCTCCTCGACCTCGAGGAGGTCGGTCCCGACCGGTACGTCGGGCAGACGCCGGCCCCGGCGGTCGGTCCGCCGCGCCTGTTCGGCGGGCAGGTGGCCAGCCAGGCGCTGCGGGCGGCGATGCGGACCGTGCGGCCCGACCACCACGTCCACTCGCTACGGGCCTACTTCCTCCGGCCCGGGCGCCACGGCCCGCCGCTGACGCTGACCGTCGACCGGCTCCGCGACGGCTCGTCGTTCACCACCCGGCGGGTCGTGGCCTTCCAGGGCGACGACGCGATCCTCAACCTCGACGCCCAGTTCCACCGCGACGAGCCGGGCGACGAGCACCACCCGCCGTCGCCGATCGGCGAGGTGGCGCCGCCCGAGGACGCGGGCCCGCCGCCGGTGCCGCCGTGGGCGGCGTCGCTGCTGAAGCAGGGCGAGGGCGACGGGACCGGCGACGGGGACGGGGACGGAGCCGAGTCGCGCGTCGCCGCCGAGCAGCGGGCCGCGGTGGCGTCGTTCCTCAAGGACCGGCCGGTCGAGATGCGCCAGGCCGGCACCACCGGCATCGGCGGCCGGGCCATGTGGGTCCGGGTGCCCGAGCCCGTGGGCGACGACCCGGCGCTGCACGCCGCCCTCCTCACCTACCTCAGCGACATGGGGCCGGTGGGGGTGGTGGCCGGTGCCCTGGGCCGCCCGCCGGGGGCGCTGATGATGGCCAGCCTCGACCACTGCCTCTGGTTCCACCACCGGGCCCGGGCCGACGAGTGGCTGCTCTACGCCCTGGAGCCGGTGGCCGCCGGCCACGGCCGCGGCCTGGCCCGCGGGTCCGTGTGGACCCGCGACGGCGTCCTCGCCGCCACCGTCCTCCAGGAGGTCCTGGCGCGCCGCCGGAACGATTCGGGCACGGCGTGACCCCGGCGCCGCCGGTACGGTGACGGCGATGGCGACCGACCGCAGTGCCACCCGGACGCGGCACGGGCAGGACCGCAAGGCCGATCTGCTCCGGCACGCCCAGCTGCTGTTCATGGAGCGCGGCTACGACGACACGCGGATGGTCGACATCGCCGCCGCGGCCGGCGTCGCCAAGGGCCTCGTCTACTGGTACTTCGAGAACAAGGAAGCCCTGTTCCAGGAGATCGTCGTCGACCTGGGCCGGCGGCTGCGCCGCGAGCAGGGCGAGGCGGTCGCCGGCATCGACGACCCGCTGGAGGGCCTCTACCTGGGCACGGTGGCGTCGGTGCGGTTCATCGCCGAGCACCACCGCCTCTACGGGATCCTCCACGACCTGGTCCGCGACGACCGCCAGCTGCGGTCGACCCGGACGGAGTCGCGCCGGGTGATCGGCGGCGACGCGGTCGCCCTGCTGGCGGAGGGCCAGGCCCGGGGTCTCGTGCGCGACGACGACTCGCCGGTGGTGCTGGCCCACGCGAACGGCGGCGTCGTCTACCACTTCGTCCGCCTGGCCACCGACCCGGGCCGGGGCGAGCACCGGCTGGCTCTCGAGGACGCCGCCCACGGCGCGGCCCGCTACGTGGTGCGGGCGGTGGCGGCCGACCCGGCCGCCGCGGTGGCGATCATCGCCCGCCACTCCCCGTCGTGAGGGGCGTGGCATGATCGCCCGGCACGGTCGGCGGTAGGGGCCGCGGCGGGCCGCGGGACGAGGAGGAACCGATGGAGAGCCTCGAGCAGGCACGGAAGAAGCTCGACGACGAGTTCGGCCAGGTGCGCCGGAAGCTCGGGAAGATCCGGGAGAAGCTGGAGAAGGTCGAGGCCGCCGGCCCCGAGGACGACCTCCACGGCCTGCTGGAGGACCTCGAGGAGACGGTCAAGGAGGTGCGCGACGGCGGGATCGTCGGCTCGGGCGCCAACGGCCACCGGCGCGCCCGCAAGCGCTACCTCGAGCTGAAGAACGCCGGCAGCTGACGCCGCCGCGGGCCCGGCGATCCCCGATCGGCCGACGCCCGGCCCGCATGGTCAGTTAGCGTTCAGACCTCGTGCTTGGGAGCAGCCCTCGGACCCGGGGAGTGCGTCGGCGACGGCTGGTGGTCGCCAGCGGGTTGGCCGTGGTCGCCCTGTGCAGCTCCCTCGGTCCGGTGCCGCCCGGTGACCGGCCGGCGACGTCGTCCTCGGCACCCACGGCCTCGGGCGCCCCGACGGGGTCGGATCCGGCCTCGGACCGGACCGACGGCGGCGACCCCGTCCTCGCGCCGGCCGTGCCCGGCGGGCCCGAGGCGCGCACCACGGTCGTCCCGGGCGGCACGCCCGTCGACCTCGCCGCCGCCACCAGCGCCGCCCTCTACGAGCGGGCACCGGTGGCGGTCCTGGCCCCCGACGGCGACCCGGACGCCCAGGCCCGGGCGGCCGAGGCGGCCGAGCGGCTGGGCGCGCCGCTGCTGCTGACCCCGCCGCCCCCGACCCCGCCCGACCCGGCGGCCGAGACCGCGGTCGAGCCCGCCGCCGTCGAGGACGACCCGGGTGGCGACGGTGATCGCGGCGACCGGGACCACCGGACCCCCGGCGACGCCGTCGCCGCCGAGGTCGACCGGCTCGGCGCCGTGGCGGTCCTGGCCGTCGGCGACGCCGCCGCCGGCTGGGCCGAGGACCTCCCCGACGGGCCCGCGGTGGTCGAGGATCCCGACGACCTGCCCCGCGTGCGCGCCACCCGCCGGTCGCTCGACGACCTGCTCGTCCTGGTGGGCGCCGGCGACCCCGCGGCCACCGCCGTCGCCGCCACGGCCCGGGCCGGGGGCGCGGACGTCCTCCCGGTCGCCGGCGGCGATCCCCGGGCCGACCCCGCCGCCATCGAGGCGCTCGCCGCCGCGGCGTCCGGCGGCGACGCCCCCGCCCGCGTGCTGGCCGTGGGCGACCGGTTCGGAGCACCGGAGGTCCTGGAGCGGCGGCTGGCGGTCGCCGCCACCGGCGTCCAGCTGCCCGGCGGCGGCCAGGTCCTCTACCCGCACCGCCGCATGACCGCCCTCTACGGGCACCCGGGGGCGCCGGTCCTCGGCGTGCTGGGCGAGCAGCCGCTCGAGGCCAGCATCACCCGGGCGCAGCAGCTGGCCGCCGGCTACCGCGACCTGGTCCCGGAGCCCGTGGTGCCGGCCTTCGAGATCATCGCCACCGTGGCGTCGAGCGCCCCCGGCCCCGACGGCAACTACAGCAACGAGGCCGACGTCGAGGAGCTCCGCCCGTGGGTCGACGCCGCCGGCGAGGCGGGGGTGTACGTCGTGCTCGACATCCAGCCCGGCCGCACCGACTTCCTCACCCAGGCGCGCCGCTACGAGGAGCTGCTGGCCGAGCCGCACGTCGGCCTGGCCCTCGACCCCGAGTGGCGCCTCGGCCCGGACCAGCTGCACATGCGGCAGATCGGCAGCGTCGGCGCCGCGGAGGTCAACACGGTGGTCGACTGGCTGGCCGGGCTGACCCGGGAGCACCGGCTGCCCCAGAAGCTGCTGCTCCTGCACCAGTTCCAGACCCGGATGGTCACCGACCGGCACCTGGTCGACACCGGGCACGACGAGCTGGCGGTGCTGGTCCACGCCGACGGGTTCGGCACCCACGGGCAGAAGTTCGCCACCTGGGGCCGCCTGCAGGTCGACCCGCCGCCCGGCCTGTGGTGGGGCTGGAAGAACTTCCACGACGAGGACCGGCCGATGATGACCCCCGCCGAGACGGCGGCCATCGAGCCGCCGGTCTACTTCGTCTCCTACCAGTGACCCGCCGGCGCCGGCGGGCCCGGGTCCGCCGGTCGGCGACGTCGCGGCCGGTGGGTCAGCCGCCGGTGGGGAAGTCCTCCCCGGTGTAGGGCTTGCGCTCCACCATGACCAGCCAGTTGCCGGAGTTGTCCCGCATGACCGCCTCGACGCCGTAGGGCCGGTCGCTCGGCTCCTGGACGAACTCCACGCCCTTGGCCGACAGCTCCTCGAAGGTCTTGCGGCAGTCGTCGGTGGCGAGGCCGACGGCGTGCATCGTGCCCTTGGCCAGCAGGCGCGACACGGTGGCGGCGGCCTCGTCGTCGAGCGGCGGGCCGGGTCGCATCAGCGTGAGCTCCAGCTCCGGGTGCTCGGGGTGGGCGATCGTGAGCCACCGGTAGCCGTCGCCCATGGTCACGTCGGTGGCGACCTGGAACCCGAGCTTGTCGACGTAGAAGTCCTTGGCCGCCTCCTGGTCGGTGACCCAGACGGTGGCGAGCGAGACGTGCGTGATCATGCGGCGCACGGTACGGGGTCACCCCGTGGCGGGGCTTCTTCCAGGTTGCGGATCCCAGCGGTCGATCCCGCGCATGAACAGGAAGCAGGCGGGGATCCAGGGGCCGTCCTTGGCCGCCCACCGGGCCCGGTACGCCGAGGGCGGCTCGCCGACCAGTTCCCGGAACCGCGACGAGAACGATCCCAGGCTGGCGAAGCCCACCATCGTGCAGACCTCGGTGATCGTGAGGTTGGTCGAGCGCAGCAGGTCCTGGGCCCGCTCGATCCGGCGCCGGGTGAGGTAGCGCATCGGCGTCTCGCCGTAGGTCTCGGCGAAGCACCGGACGAAGTGGTACTTGGAGACGTGCGCGGCGGCCGCCAGCCGGTCGAGGTCGAGCGGCTCGGCGTAGTACCGGTCGGCGAGGTCGTGGGCGTGGCGGAGGTGGGGGAGCAGCGACGACGGCACCACGGTCGCAGTGTGCCACCGGCGGGCCCTCGTGCCCGCCGTCGCTGCGTCGTTCCCCGCCCGCCCGGTCGGCCCTGCGGTGCTCAGCCGGCGGCGACCAGCTCCCGCAACAGCTCGCGGGTGCGTCGCCGGGACCCGGCGGCGTCGTCGCCGACCGGGAAGATCGCCGCCCAGATGTCGGTGGCGCCCGCGTCGACGAGACCTTGCAGCTGGGCGGCGACCGACGCCTCGTCGCCGACGATGGCTGCCTCGGCCGGCCCGGACACGCCGCCGTGGGCCAGGATCCGCTGGTAGTTGGGGAGGATCCCGTAGGTGGCGAACTGGCGGGCGGCCACCTCCCGGGCCTCGTCGACGTCGTCGTGGACCGCCACCGGGAGCCCGGCGACGATGCGGGGCGCCGGCCGCCCGGCCGCGGCCGCCGCCTTGGTGATGCGGGGCGCCACGTGGGTCTCGACGGCCCGGGCGTTCGCCATCCAGAGGATGGTCCCGTCGGTGACCTCGCCGGCCACCCGCAGCAGGCGGGGCGCGAGGGCGGAGACGAGGACCGTGACGGGCTGCTCGACCGGCGGCGGCGTGGCGCCGCGGAGGGTGAGCTCCTCGCCGGCGAGGTTGACCGGCTGGCCGTGCAGGAGGCTCGTCACGATGCGGACGTACTCCTCGGTGTGGCGGCCGGGCGTGGCGTAGGACATCCCGAACATGCCCTCGATGACCGGCTGGTGCGACGGCCCGATGCCGAGGGTGAAGCCGGGCCGGCCCATCGCCGAGGCCGCGGCGGCGATGCGGCCGGCCTGGAGGACGGGGTGGCTCGTGTAGGTCTGGAGCACGGCGGTGCCCAGCTCGATCGACGTGGTGGCGCGGCCGGCGACCGCCATCGGCGTGACCGGGTCGCCGGCCACGGCGCTGGGGTACCACAGCGAGGTGAAGCCCTCGGCCTCGGCCCGCTTGGCCTGCTCGATCATCCGCTCGACGGTCTTGCCGCCGCCGTTCAACCCGATGCGCATGCCGGAAGGCTACGCGGTTCGGGCACCACTTGACCCGGGGTCAACACGACGACCAGCACACCGGCCAGGACGAGGCCGGCCCCCGCCAGCTGCGCCGGCCCCAGCGTCTCGTGCAGGAACGCCACCGCCAGGCCCACCGTCACCAGCGGCTCGACCGTCGACACCACCGACGCGGGCGTCGGTCCCACCCGGGCCAGGCCGGCGAAGAACAGCACCACCGCCCCCACCGTCGACACGACGGCCAGCAGCGCCAGCCAGCCGAACCCGGCCGCCGTCACCCGGTCGGGCCGCAGGTCGCCGAGCGCCGCCGAGCCGGCCGTCAGCGATGCGGCTGCGCCCGTGGTCACCAGCGTGGCGAGCACCAGCGGCGACAGGCGCTGCACCAGCCGCTCCGACACCAGGACGTAGGCGCCGTACACGACGGCCGTGCCGAGCCCGAGCGCGGTGCCCACCGGGTCGGGCGCCGCCGCGGCCGCGCCCCGCAGCACCAGCACCAGGCCCGCCGTCGTCAGCCCCAGGGCGACCGCCGTGCGGGGCCGGGCCGGGTCGCGACCCAGCGCCACGGCCGCCACCGCCACGAGCACCGGGAACGAGTACACGAGCAGCGACAGCAGCGAGGCGTCGATCCGGCCGAGGGCGGTGAAGTACCCGCCGGCCTGGGCGCCGTAGCCGACCACGCCCAGGCCGAGGGCGGCGAGGCCGTCCCGGCGCCCGAGGCCCCGCAGCTCCCCGCGGGCGGCGGGGGACACCAGCGCCAGCGCCCAGAACAGGAGCGCGGCCAGCGTGAACCGGGTGGTGAGGAGGGTGCCCGGCGTGGCGCCCTCGCCGTAGGCGAGCTTGCCGAAGACGCCCATCGCGCCGAAGGCGGCGGCCGAGGCGACGCACAGGACGGTGCCGAAGGGGGACATGCCCTGATCGTGGCCGGCGCACCGTTCAGCAACAACGCACGTTCATGACGAGAACCCTTTAGCATCCCTGCACCGTGCTCCACCTCGGCCGCCTCCGCCTCCTCCACGAGCTGCACGAGCGCGGCACCATCGCCGCGGTCGCCGAGGCCCTGCACTTCACGCCGTCGGCCGTGTCACAGCAGCTGGCGGTCCTGGAGCGGGAGGCCGGTGTGCAGCTCCTGGAGCCGGCCGGGCGGGGCGTGCGGCTCACCGACCCGGCGGTCGTGCTGGCCGGGCACGCCGCCGCGCTGCTGGCGCGGGCGGCGCAGGCCGAGGCCGAGCTGGCCGCCGCAGCCGGGCGGGTGGCGGGCCGGGTGCGGATCGCGTCGTTCCAGTCGGTGGCGCTGCAGGTGGCGATCCCGGCGATGGGGGAGCTGGCGGCGTCGGCGCCGGAGCTCGTGTGCGAGCTCGTCGAGGCCGAGCCCGAGGAGTCGCTGCCGGCCCTCGCCCTCGGCGACGTCGACCTGGTGCTCGCCGACGAGTGGCACCACCAGCCCCACGCCCGGCCGGCCGGCATCGACCGCCACGACCTCGGCGTCGACCCCGTCCGGCTCGTCCTCCCCGCCGCCCACCCGGTGGCTCGCCGGCACCGCCGGTCGGTGCCGCCGGCCGAGCTGGCGGGGGAGGTCTGGTCGACCGGGCACCCGGGCTCGGGCTGGGAGGAGATGACCGAGCGCACCTGCCGCCGCCTGGGCGGCTTCGACCCGGACATCCGCCACCGCACCAACGACAGCGTCACCACGCTGGGCCTGGTCGCGGCCGGGCGGGCGGTGACCCTGCTGCCCGAGCTGGTGCGCCCCGGCGACCGGCCCGGCGTCACCACCCGGGCGATCGCCGGCGCCGACGACGCCCACCGCACGGTCTACGCCGCCACCCGCGCCGCCGACGCCGCCCGGCCCACCGTGCGGGCGGTGCT
>DATCLV010000864.1:0-2726 GCA_036563745.1 Acidimicrobiales bacterium
GTTCTGCCGAGCCCGTGTCTGGTTCTGCCGAGCCCGTGTCTGGTTCTGCCGAGCCCGTGTCTGGCTCTGCCGAGCCGTGCCCGGACCCGGCCCGATCCCCGCGATGGTGGAACCGCCAACCTCGTAACCTGGCCCGGATGCCCGACCTGCTGCAGCGCACCGCCGACCTCATCGCCGTCCCCTCGGTGAGCCTGGAGGAGGCCGTGCTGGCCGACCAGGTGGAGGCGGAGCTGCGCCGGATCGAGGGCTTGACCGTCGACCGGGTCGGCGACAACGTCGTCGCCCGGACCACCCAGGGCCGGGACACCCGCCTGGTGCTCGCCGGGCACCTCGACACGGTCCCACCCAACGGCAACGCCGAGCCCCGCATCGAGGGCGACACGCTGTGGGGCCTCGGGGCGGCCGACATGAAGGGCGGCCTGGCCGTGATGCTGACGCTGGCCCACGAGGTGCCGAACCCGGCGGTCGACGTGACCTACGTCTTCTACACGGGCGAGGAGGTCGCTTCGGTCCACAACGGGCTGGCGCACCTGTTCCGCGACCGGCCCGACCTGGTGGCCGGCGACGTGGCCCTGCTCGGCGAGCCGACCGACGCCCACATCGAGGCCGGGTGCCAGGGGACGATGCGGATCGCGATCACGCTGACCGGCCATCGGGCCCACACCGCCCGACCCTGGATGGGCCGCAACGCCATCCATCGGGCCGGGGCGCTCCTGACCGCCCTGGCGTCGTACGAGGCCCGGCGCCCGGTGCTCGACGGCTGCGAGTTCCGGGAGTCGGTCGAGGCTGTCGCCATCGAGGGTGGCGTGGCCGGCAACGTGGTGCCCGACCGGGTGACCATCACCGTCAACGTCCGCTTCGCCCCGGACCGTTCCCCCGAGGAGGCCGAGGCCGAGCTGCGGGCCCTGGTCGGCCACGTCCTGGAGCCGGACGACGAGTGGAAGCTCGTCGACATGGCCATCGCCGCCCCGCCGAGCCTCGACCACCCGGTCCTCGCCGCCCTCCGGGACGGCGGGGCGCTCGGCGTCCGAGCCAAGCTGGGTTGGACCGACGTCGCCCGGTTCGCCGCCGCCGGCATCCCCGCCGCCAACTTCGGACCGGGCGACCCGACCCTGGCCCACACCCCGGAGGAGCGGGTCGAGCGGGCTTCGCTCGACGCCGCCTACCGGGCCGTGCGGGCGCTGCTCACAGACGGCGCAGCACGGTGACCACCCGCCCGTAGATCGACACCTCGCCGGGCTCCAGGACGATCGGCTCGAGCCGGGCGTTCGACGGCACCAGGACGACCTTGTCGCCCTTGCGGGTGAACGTCTTCACCGTGGCCTCGTCGCCGGGGATGCCGGCCACCACGATCTCGCCCTCGTTGGCCTCGGTCTGCGCCCGGCAGACCACGAAGTCGCCGTCGAGGATGCCGGCCTCGATCATCGAGTCGCCCCGGACCCGCAGCATGAACAGCTCGCCCTCACCCGTGAAGTCGGCCGGTAGCGGTAGCACTTCTTCCACGTTCTCCTGGGCCAGGACGTCGGTACCGGCCGCCACGTCGCCCACCAGCGGCACGTGCTTCACCGGGCGGCGGTCGATGGCGGCGTCGGAGTTGGAGTCCCACCGGACCTCGATGGCGCGTGGCTTCGTCGGGTCGCGGCGCAGGTAGCCCCGGCGCTGCAGCGCGTTGAGGTGGGCGTGCACCGTGGACGGCGAGGTGAGCCCGACCGCCTCGCCGATCTCGCGGACCGACGGCGGATAGCCGTGGTCGCGCATGTGCTGCTCGATCATCTCGAGGATCTCTCGTTGCCGGGGCGTGAGCGTCATCGCTGCCATCGGGCTCTCCTTGCGAACCGGCGCTGCCGGGGTGGGGACTGCTGTGGTGGTCGACTGCGGACGGTGGTCCGCCGGGCGAACGTGCGTTCCGGGGCACCGTAACAGGCGGCGACGGTCGTGGCAAACACCCGTTCGCCGGGGCCTCTGGTGGTCCCTCGTGCTGTCTGTGCCGCACGCCCGCACCCCCGCGACGCCGGGCGGGGCTCAGCGGCGACCGCCGCGCCCGTCGCCCACCTGGTCGGCTCCGCCGCCCGCGGCCTGCCGCTCGGCGTGGCGGCGGCGGCGCTCGAGCCACATCAGCGCCTCCCGGCGGCTGAGCCCGCTCAGCCGGACGGCGTTGGCCTCGACGAAGGCGAGGACCGCCGGGGCGTCGACCTTGGTCTGCTCCCGCAGCGCCCACCCGATGGCCTTGCGCACGAAGAAGTCGGGGTGGTCGGCCCGGGCGAGGCAGGCGGCGAACAGCCACTCCCGGTCGGTGTCGGCCTTCCAGCGGTTCATGTGGAGGATCGCCGAGCGGATCAGCCACAGGTCGTCGCCGGCCAGCCAGCGGTCCATGTCCGATCGCAGCCCGGGGTGGCGGCGCACGACGTCGCCCACGGCGCGGGTGGCCAGGAGGTCGACGGTGTCCCACCAGGGCTCGGTGGTCAGGAGCCGCTCGAGGACGGGGAGCAGGCCGGCGGTCGCGCCGGGCGAGGCCGCGTGCCGGCACACCAGCCGACCGGCCAGGTACTTGTGCTCGCGCTCCGGGCGGGACCAGAGGTCGTCGACCACGGCCACCACGAGGTCCTCGGGGAGCCGCCGGGGCAGGTCGGCCGTGGCCTCGCGGTAGGCCTCCTTCTGGGCCGGGGCCGCGACGCCGAGGAACGGGAACTGGTCGCGCATGTGCTGCTCGATCATCTCGAGGATCT
>DATCLV010000866.1:0-3860 GCA_036563745.1 Acidimicrobiales bacterium
GGTCAGAAGGGGTGTGGCGCCATGTTGGGCGGCTGCTGGGGCGGAAATGACGGATGGCGCGAGGCGCTGCCTACTGAGGCATGGAACGCCCGGAGGTCGTCACGATCGGGTCGCTCCCCCACCCGTCGCCGGCGGTCAACCGGGTGGGGTTCCCGCTCGATCACCCCTACGTCGAGCAATGCATGCTGCCCTGGCTGGGGCCGACAGCCGTCCTGCTGCTGCGCCGCCTTCCGGCTCTCTGGCAGGACGGGGACCCGGTGCGGATCCCGAGCGAGGACCTGGCCGGCCTCTTCGGGGTTCGGTGGGGGCAGATGGGGCGGACGATCGACCGCCTGGCCCAGTTCGGGCTCGCCCGGCGACCAGCGCTCGAACGGCTCCACGTGTTCGACCGGTGCGCACCGCTGCCCGAGCGGTTGCTCGACCGGATGCCCGAGCGGGCTCGTGATGCCCACCACCGGCTGATCGGGGAGCACCTCGACCGCCTCGCCGGCGTCGCGGTCGACCGGGTCGCTCCTCGGCCGGCGGCACCGTCGTCGGAGCTGGGCCGATGAGCTTCACGGCTACCGGGCCCGTGTCGGTCACTACGAGCCGGGTCGGTTGCAGCCGATCGGATCGCTTCCCGGCCCGCGCCGAAGCCAGCACCGCGACCACAGGAGGCGTGCCCGTGAGCCTTCCGTCAGCCCTTCGAGTGCCGACCGCGAGCCAGCGACTCCGCCTGTCCCGACCGTCCCGCGACCGGCGTCGGCACGTCCCGCGGCCCGGCTTCCCCGTTCCCGGTCGCGTTCCCGGCGGCCGCTGCCCGACTCGGCCCGTCCTGCCGCCACACCCTTGCAGGTGCCCCTGCGGGGCACCTGCGGTGCGGTCGGCCAGGTGGTCGCGGTGAGATTCACCATCACGCGGCTGGGCGGGGCCGGGCGGAGCGTCGATCGGATCGTGGCGGCGATCGTGGACTACCTCCGACCCCGCAACGAGCAGGAGCCACAGGACGCCGGCGTCGGTGGCCGGGCCCGGTACTACACCGACGGCGGCGAGGAGCCGGGTCGCTGGCGGGGCCGGGGTGCCGCTGCGGCCGGGCTGGCCGGCGACGTCGACATGGCCGACTTCGCCCAGGTGCTCGCCGGGCGGGATCCCCGGACCGGTGAGCGTCTCGTCACCGCCCGAGGATCAGCCGGGCGACGCCCCCGGCTGGGCGTCGGCCAGCGCACCAGGAACGGGCCGGACGGGGAGGCCCTCTACGACACGGAGGACGTCGCGGCGGCCCTCAGCCTCCCGGCCAGCCAGGTCAAGGACATGCTCCGTGCCGGAGAAGTCGTCGCCCTGAGCCGGATGTTCGGCGTCCCGTTCCCGCCGCAGCCACCCTGGTCCTACCTGACGCCCTTCGTCGACACCGAAGGCGGCCGGTGGGTGACCGACCAGGAGCTGGCCCGCTGTCGGGATGCCCTGGCGGCTGGCCCGGCTCCAGCCCAAATCGAGGCCAGCGGCGGGTCGGGTGACGTGATCGGCCTGGCCGAGGCCGCCCGGCTGACCGGCATCACCCACCGCTACCTCCGCCGCCTCGCCCAACGCCACGAAGCACGGACCACGAGGCCGGACCCGGCGCGCCGGACGCGGCTCGCCGTACTACCCGCACAGCGTGGCGCAGGCGGGCGATGGTTGGTCCGCCGGCAGGACCTAGCGGACTTCGTGCGGACCCGCCGACCGCCAGCGGTCCGAGTCGCGTTCGACCTCACGCTGACCACCGAGAAGTCGCTCGGGGTCCTGGCGCTCCTTTCCCCTCCGGCGACTCGCCAGCAGGTGCTGGGAGCCATCGAGGCCGGCAACGACCTCGGGGTCGACTGGTTGGAGGGCAACGCCGCTGCGGTCCGGGAAGGCGACGAGGTCGTTCCCGTGGGCGGGTGGACGGTGGCCAGCTTCCGGCACCTAACCAGCCGACGGCTCGACCCGTTCCCGCACCACCACAACGTCGTCGCCAACACAGCGGCAGGGACCGACGGCAAGCGGCGAGCGCTCGACGCTCGTGGCCTCTACACCCACGCCAAGGCGGCCTCGGCGCTGGCCACCGCCGAGATGCGGTACCGGCTCACCGAGGCCCTCGGGGTCCAGTGGCGGCCCGGCAGCTCCGGTGGCTGGGAAGTCGCCGGCATCCCCGACGAGGTGCTTCACGAGTTCTCCCAGCGCCGCAACGAGATCGAGGACGCCCTCCGGGAGATCGAGGAGGCCATCGGCCACGGCACCAGCCTCGAGGACGTCGACCGGACCGCGCTGCGCACCCGGCCCGACAAGCGCCACGTCGACGTGGCCGACCTGGTAGCCGAGTGGTGGGACCGGGCCCGGACCCTCGGGTTCGACCCCGCGGCGCTCCGAGCCCGCACCGGTCACGGTCCGGCCTTGCCCGAACCGGACGCCGAAACCATCCACGCCGCACTCGCCGCCCGGGACGGCGTCTGCGCCAACGTCTCGATCTTCAACCGAGGCGACCTACTCACGACGCTGGTCAACCTCCCCATGCCGGTGGCGAGCGGTGACGACCGCCAGCCGCTGGTCGTCCCCGCCCGGAGGCTGGAGGAGATCGCCGACGGCTTCCTCGCTTCCGACCAGGTCCTGCTGTTGGAGCCGGCGGACCAGCATCGACCGGCGCTCTACACGACGTCCGAGGCCCTCGCCGTCCAGGACCGGATCGTCGACCGCTACCGGACCGGCCTCGACGCCCAGGCCGGTATCGTCCCCCGCCCCGCCGTCGACGCCGCCCTGGCGTGGCATCCCCAGCTCACCCGGCAGCAGCGGGCGCTGGTCCGGGCCTTCTGTGGCTCCGGCCACCGGGTTCAGTGCGCCGTCGGGCACCCCGGCGCGGGCAAGACGACCGCGATGGCGGCCGCCGCCCGGGCCTGGGAGACCGCCGGCTGGCGGGTCCTCGGGGCCGCAGTCAAGGGCGAGGCCGCCCGCACCCTCGGCGTCGCCGCCGGCATCCCGTCCGAGACGCTCGCCTGGTACCTCGCCCATCCCGATCCCCCGACAGCGCCGCTGGACGCCCGCACTGTCCTCATCGTGGACGAGGCGTCGACCATCTCGGACCGCGACCTCGACCACCTCGGCTGGCTCGCCGACCAGACCGGCGCCGTCCTCCGGCTGATCGGCGACCCCGCCCAGCACGGCGCCGTCGAAGCCGGCGGCATGTACCGGGTCCTCTGCGAACAGCACCCCGACAACACCCCGGTCCTCACCGACTCCCACCGCCTCCAGCACCCCGAGGACCGGGCCGCCGCCGACCACCTCCGGGCCGGCGACGTCGCCGCCGCCCTCGACGCCCTCGACCGGGCCGGCCACCTCCACGTCGTCGACGACGAGCTGCACGCCTACACCGACGTCCTCGCCCGCTGGTGGACCGCCCACCTCCTCGGCCACGACCACCCCATGGTCAACCGCCGCAACTCGGTGCGCCGTGCGCTGAACCGCCTCGCCCACACACTCCTGCAGGCCAACGGCGAGATCGGCACCGACCAGATCACCGCCGCCGGCGACCGCCGCTACGCCGTCGGCGACCGGGTCATCGCCCGCCGACCCGACCGCAACCTCTACCCCACCGGCGAGCCCGCCGCCTACGTCCGCAACGGCGCGATCGGCACCGTCGTGTCGGTCCACCGGGACCCGCGCCGAGCCGACGACGTCCTCCTCGTTCAGTTCGACCACCTCGGGCAGATCGCCCTTCCACGGTCGTTCTTCGACGAGCCAACCCCCGCCGCCGGCACCCCGGTCGCTGGTCGGGACGTCGGCCTCGACCACGCCTACGCCCTCACCAGCTACGCGGTCACCGGCGCCACCCACCCCGTCTCCACCAGCCGCATCGACGAGGGCGCCACCCG
>DATCLV010000874.1:0-4846 GCA_036563745.1 Acidimicrobiales bacterium
CGACGACCTCCCCGGCCACGGCCACCTCGCCCACCGGACCGACCCCACCCAGATCGCCACCCTCCTCCGTACCTTCACGTCCTGATGCGCCCCTGAGCGAGCACCGTGCGAACCTGCCCCCGAAACGGGGAGCCGGCTCCCCGTTTCGGGGGCAGGTTCGGACAGGGAGCCGCCTGCAAGCCGGTTGTAGGTCCGCTCGGTCAGGCTCGTCGTGACGAACAGGAGGGCGTGGCCACCTGAGGGCACGGCGTCGGCGGTCCTGGGAGGAGCGAGATGGCGGAGAGCGGCAGCGGGTCGTCCGGAGCGATCGACCTGCCGTGGCTGTTGCGGGCCTGGCGCACGCAGGTGGCGGGGCTGACGCAGAAGGAGGTGAGCGCCCGGATCCACCTGGCGTCGCACACGCCCCTCTGCGAGTGGGAGAACGGGGCGCGGCCGGTGCCGATCGAGCGGTTGCGGGAGCTCGACGACGCCTACGGCGCCGGCGGGGCGCTGGTCGACCTCGCCCTGGCGCTCGGCACGCCCAGGGCGGTGCCGCCCCGGACCGTGTGGAGCCACAACTTCTCCGGCCGCGGCCCGGTGTGGATGTGGCTGCGGCCACCGCCGGGGTCCCGCCGGGTCCGGGCGGTCGCCCGCTGGGCGGCGTTCGCCTACGACTGCGACGAGGTCACCGGCGAGCGGGGCCTCTTCTGCACCTCACGGACCTCGATGCCCAATCCGGCGCTGTCGGTGACGCTGCCCGAGCCCGGCTGGGTCGACTTCGGCGAGGGCGAGCTCCCGCCGGCGCTCGGCCTGCGCCAGGTCGACGTGATGCCGGGGTGCCGGGTCGTGGGCGACGGGCACTCGCCGGCCGGCCTCGTCGCCCCGGCGGTCGTCGACCGGTTCCTCACCGACCCCGCGTTCGCCGACGACGTCGTCCAGTTCTTCGGCACGAGCCCGGAGGTGGTGCGGCACGTCTTCGGCACCCGCCGGGGCTGGGACCGCATCGACGACCTCACCGGCAGCCGCTGGCGGGACCGGACGCCGCCGGTCGGGCCGCTGGTGTCGGGGGACGAGCACCGGCGCATGCGGGAGGGGCGCGGGCTCAGCCAGCACGACGCCGCGGTGCTCGCCACCGAGCTGCTCCCGGACGAGCGCGACCGCCGGGGGCGGCGGCGGACCGTGACCGTCGACAACATCCGTGGCGTCGAGCAGGGTCGACGGCCCCGCCGCCGCTACCTGCGCTCCCGGCTCGACCGGGTGTACCGGGCCGACGGGCGCACCGGCACGGAGGCCGTCCCGGCCCGGCGAACGGGCGGCACGGGCGCCGGCACCCGCACCCGTGCCGGCACCTACGTGTTCGACATCCCGGCGTTCTGGGTCGGGCCGGTCTGGTTCGCCGTCGAGGCCGGCGACGACTCCCCGGCGGTGGTGCGGATCGACTGGCGGGACATCCACAAGGAGGTCCGGGTCGCCGGCCGGGTCGTCGTCACGTGCCGGCAGCCGAGCGGGCCGCAGCACCCGTTCACGGTCACGTGCCCGCCCGGCTGGACGGTGACCGGCGGCATGGGGTGGATGCCCGGTGCCGAGGACGTGAACCTCGGCTGGCACCGGCAGGCCGGGCCCGAGCGGCAGGGCACGATCAACGAGCACCTCCTGGAGGGGTTCGGGCGGACGATGGCCGAGTGGAACGACCTGCTCCGCCGCTACAGTCGCCTCGGTCGCGAGAGCCCCCTCGGTCGCGAGCGCCGCCTCAGCCGCCAGGTCCGGTCGGCGTCCTGACCCGCCGTCCCGCTGGCCTCCTGACCCGCCGTCCCGCTGGCCTCCTGACCCGCCACCACGCCGGTCCGCCGACCGGCGGTTCCGCCGCGTCGAGGACGCGATGTCGCAGTTCTCGGGATTCGGCGGGGGTCGCTCCCGCGTGGCCCGGCCGCCGCTCTATATCTGAGGTCCGGCGGCGTTCGAGCGGGTCCCCGTGCCCAGGGGACCCGCTCGGGCTGAGGCGGAGGTGGACACCATGCACACGGCCGGCACGGCGCAGGTCCGGTCAGGTTCTCGGCGACACGGCCGGAGGCTCGCCCGCTGGCTCGCCCTCGCCCTGGCCTGCGGGAGCGCAGCGGCGTCGTCGATCCTCCACCCGGTGGCAGCGACCGCCGCTCCGTCGGGGCCGACCGCGCCGACCGCGCCGGCAGTCCTGACCGCCCCGACCGACCCTCCCCCGCCCGTCGTCGGCTGGGTGACCTCGCCGACCGACGCCGGCCAGCGCCTCCTCCCCGTGGCCCCGACCGAGGCCGCTCCAACCACGACGGTCACCGTGCAGCAGGCGTCGCGGCACCAGACCTGGATGGGCGTCGGCGCCAGCCTCACCGACGCGTCGGTCACCCTCCTCGACGGCGACGACGCCGCGCTGGCGGCCCTGTTCGACCCGACCGCGGCGACCGGCGCCCGCCTGAACCTGGTGCGCCTGCCGCTGAGCTCGACCGACTTCTCCACCACCGGCTGGACGTGGGACTGGAACCCCACCACCCGCACCGCCAGCCCGCCGGCACCGGCCCAGGCGGCGGCCGCCATGGTCGAGGAGATCGTGGACCTCCGCCCGGACCTCGCCGTCGTGGCCACCCCGTGGACCGCGCCGCCGTCGATGAAGAGGTGGTGGCTCGGGCTGCCGGCGGGCCTCGACTGGGGAGACCTGCGGCCCGAGAGCCAGCGCGACTACGGCGACATGCTGGTGTCCCAGGCCCAGTGGCTGCTCGACCACGACGTGCCCCTGCAGGCGATGACGCTGGGCAACGAGCCCGCCACCAACGCCGGGGACATGCCGAGGATGGGCATGTCCGACGACCAGATGATCGCCCTGGCCGAGGCCGTGACGCCGCGCCTGGCGGCCCGGGGCGTCGGGCTGTGGGCGATGGACCACAACTGGCAGCACCGGGCCCGGGTCGACGACCTCCTGCTCGGGACGCCGGGCGGGTTCACCGGGGCGGCGTTCCACTGCTACGGGGGAGGCGGGCCCGAGGACATGATCGGCCTCCCCGTCCCACCCGTCATGACCGAGTGCACCGGCACGACCGACGGCTGGGCGAACACGTTCCGGTGGGACGCCACGCACCTCATCGTCGGGCCGGCGCGGGCCGGCGCCACCGGCCTGTTCATGTGGAACCTGGCGCTCGACCCCCAGCACGGCCCCCGCAGCGGCGGCTGCCAGGACTGCCGGGGACTGCTCACGATCGACCCCGCCACCGGGGCCGCCACGCCGACCCCCGAGTACTACACGCTCGCCCACCTCGCCCGCGCCGCCGACCCCGGGGCGGTGCGGCTCGACACCAGCACCCACGACCACCTGCCGGTGACCGCCTTCGAGAACCCCGACGGGACGATCGGCGTCGTCGGCCACAACGACACCGGCACCACGCAGGTGCTCCGCGTGCAGGTGCCGGGCCACGAGCCGACCGCCATCGAGGTCCGGTCCGGCGAGCTGTTCACCTACCGGGCCCCGCCCGGCGCCCCGCTCGACCCGCCGCTCGGCAGCATCGCCCGGACCCCCGACGGCACCCGCTGGTACCTCGACCTCACCGGCTACCGGCACCTCGTCCCCGACGACACCGTCGCCGCCTGCCACGGCGGCACCGCCAACACGGTCGACGTCCCCGCCGCGCAACTCGCCGCCATCCCCGAGACCGAGGCGGCAGCGTGCCTCGACCCCCAGCCCGGCGACGTGCTCCAGCACCCCGACGGCGACCGCTACCTGCTCGACGAGAACGGCGACGGCGAGCTGGTGCGGCACTGGATCCCCGACGACACCGCCGCCACCTGCGCCCGGGCCGCCGGCGGGCAGACCCTGACCGTCGCCCGCTACCACCTGGCGACGATCCGCACCGGGCCCGACCTCTCCCGCGCCGGCTGCGTCGTCCGCGGGCCGGGCGGCGACGCGCACGTCGTCACCGGTGGCGCGACCCGCCAGTGGATCCCCGACAGCGCCACCTGGGACTGCGAGGTGCGCCGGGGGCTCCCGGTGCACGACGTCCCCGCCGCCTTCGTGTCGTCGCTCACCGACACCGGCTGGCGGTGGTGCCTCGACAAGGACGCCCTCCTCGACAAGGTGCTCCGCCACAGCGACGGGGACGCCCACCACGTCCTCCCGGACGGCACCCGGAAGTGGATCCCCGACGCCGCCACCCTGGCGTGCCGCGTCCACCAGGGGATGCCGGTCGCCAACACCCGCTGGCGGCAGTACGTCGACGCCTTCCCGAACAACAGCGGCGCCTGGGACCACTGCTACGAGCCCGCGGTGCTGAAGAACCGCATCCTGAGCCACCCGGACGGCGACAGCCACTACGTCGACGGCAACGGCGTCCGCCACTGGATCCCCACGGCCGCCGTCTACGACTGCCTGCGGAACCAGGGCATCCCCGCCGAGACGGTCCGCTGGCGGGAGTACCTCACCGCCACCCCCCAGGGCCCCCACGCCACCTGCTGACGAACCTGCCCGGACGGGGGAGCCCGCTCCCCCGTCCGGGCAGGTTCGGATCTCGTCGTCAGAGGAGGCCGGCGGCGCGGGCGGCTTCCTCGAGACCGGACATGCGCCACTGCTGGAGGAGCACCCCGGGGCCGACGGGCCGGGAGCCGCCGAGGGGCTCGGCCAGGATCTGGAACTGGGCGCCTTCCTCCACGAGTTGCACGTACTCCAGGGTGCGCAGCAGGCCCTTGCGGCCCCACACGATCGCGCCGCCGCCGGCGTCGAGGACGGCCGGGACGTGGGGGTCGGCGGCCCGGGCGGCGGCGGCGAAGTCGGCCAGCGGCTGGTCCGGGTCGGTCCGCACCGGGATCTCCCGCCCCAGCGTCCAGCGCTGCACCGGCACGTAGCGGATCG
>DATCLV010000002.1:0-4186 GCA_036563745.1 Acidimicrobiales bacterium
GAGGTGGAGCAGCCCGGCCTCGTCGCCGACCCGGCCGGCCGACGCCGCGCACAGCACGACCTCGTGGCCGGGCCACAGCGCGGTCACCTGGTAGGGGCCGACGGCGTCGAGGACCGTGAACTTCTCGAAGAGCGGGATGGCGATCTGCATGGTGGGTCTCCTCCGGTGGGCGTGGTGGGGCGCGGTCAGGCGCTGGTGCGGGCGAAGTGCTGGCGGTAGCGGTCGGGGGTGGTGGCGACCCGGCGCCGGAACGCCCGGTACAGCGTCTCGGGCCGGCGGAACCCCACCCGCCGGGCGACGGTCTCGACGGTGAGGTCGCTGTCCTCGAGCAGCCGGCGGGCCGCCTCGATCCGCAGCTCCTCGACGTAGGCGGCGGGCGTGGTGCCGGTCTCGGCGGCGAACGTGCGGGCGAACGTCCGGCTGCTCATCCCGGCCCGGGCGGCGAGGGCGTCGACGCTGAGGTCCTCGTCGAGGTGGTCGGGCAGCCAGCGCTGGAGCTCGGCGATGGCGGGGGAGCGGGCGGGCTGGGCCCGGAGCTGGGCGCTGAACTGGGCCTGCCCGCCGGGGCGGCGGACGAACACGACGAGCCAGCCGGCGATGGCGTGGGCCAGCTCGGCGCCGTGGTCGTCCTCGACGAGGGCGAGGAACAGGTCGATGCCGGCGGTGACGCCGGCCGAGGTCCAGCGGTCGCGGTCGTGGACGTAGATGCGGTCGGCCAGCACGTCGACGGCCGGGTGCCGACGGGCCAGGTCGGTGCAGTAGGCCCAGTGGGTGGTGGCCTGGTAGCCGTCGAGCAGCCCGGCGGCGGCCAGCACCGAGGCGCCCGAGCACACCGAGGTGGTGCGCCGGGCCCGGCCGGCGATGCGGCGGAGGTCGTCGAGCAGGGTCCGGTCGTCGACGAGGCGGCGGGCGCCGATGCCGCCCACCACCACGAGGGTGTGGACGGGGTCGTCGCCGGCGGCCACCGCGTGGACCGAGGTGTCGGCCGCCACCGTCAGCCCGCTCTCCGACCGGACCGCGGCGCCGCCGGGGGTGGCGACCACGGCCCGGTAGGGCGGGTCGGCGCCGAGGAGGGTGGCGGCCCGCACCACGTCGAGCGGCCCGGCGAGGTCGAGCAGCTGGAAGTCGTCCATGGCGACGAACACGACGTTGCGCACCTCGCCATCGTCGCCCCCGGCGGCCGTGGCAGCAATGACAAGGTTCTGACTCTTCCTGCCACTCCCGGTCCGCCTGCGGGGCGAGGTGGTGGCGGTCCGCCGCGGTCCGCCCCGCCACGGCGCGGCGGCGCCGCCTCAGCGGAAGGCGGGCATGACCTGCTCGGCGAAGAGGTGGAGGGTCTCGGCGCTCGGGTAGTCGCGGTTCCAGGGGAGGAACGACGTGACGCCGAGCTCGTCGCGGTACTGGCCGATCTTGTCGACGACCTGCTGCGGCGTGCCGACGAGGTTGCCCTTCTGCCAGCTGTCGAAGGGCTCGCCGAAGGTCGAGCCGCCGATGGCCCGCAGCTCCTCCTCGGTCTCCCGGATGAACACCTCGGGCGACCAGGTCTTCTCGATCTCGTCGTAGTCGCGGCCCACCTCGTCGCAGTGGCGCTTGAGCACCTCGACCTTGTGGGCGAACTCGGCCGGGTTGCCGCCGAAGTTCGACCGGTCGGCGAGCCGGGCCACCACCCGCAGGGTCAGCTGCTCGCCGCCGCCGCCGATCAGGATCGGCGGGTGGGGCCGCTGCAGGGGCTTCGGGTCGCACTGGGCGCCCTGCAGCGTGAAGAACCGGCCCTCGTAGCTGGTGTCCGGCTGGGTCCACATCGACTTCACGATCTCGACGGTCTCCCGCAGGACCCGGATGCGGTCCTTGGCGGGGAGGAACTCGTAGCCGTAGCCCCGGTACTCGTGGTCGTACCAGCCGGCGCCGATGCCCCAGTCGAGCCGACCCCCGCTCATCACGTCGATGTTGGAGGTGATCTTGGCCAGCAGCCCGGGGTTCCGGTAGCTGGCGCAGCCGACCATCTGGCCGAGCCGGATCCGGGAGGTGACCTGGGTGAGCGCGGCGAGCGTGGTCCAGCACTCGAAGACGGCCTCGTGCGCGGGCCGGGGGACGTTGTGGAAGTGGTCGTAGACCCAGAGGGAGTCGTAGCCGAGGTCCTCGGCGAGCTTGGCGATCTCGACCGCCTTCTGCCACTGCGCCTCGGCGCCCTCGATGCCGGCGAGCTCGGTCTTCCAGCCCTGGGGGACGAACGCCCCGAACGTGATGGGTCGTGCAGCTGTCATCGGCCGGGACGCTACCGACCCGGGGTCGGGACCGGGGCGGACCGGGCGACCGGGCAGCCCGGCCCGGCCGTGGCGCGGGTCAGTCCTTCTTGCGGGCCCGGCTCGGGGCGACGCGGTCGGGCTCGTTCGGCATCTTCGGGTAGACGGGCGGCCAGGGCGCGTCCTGCAGCCCGCTCGCCAGGTCGCGCTCGGACATCTCCAGCAGCGGCGTGAGGTCCTGGGGCTCGTCGCCGATGCGCTCCCACGGGTCGCCGAGCAGCCGGAGCCGGGCCGGGATGGTGCCGAGCCGGAGATCGCCCGGCTGGACGTGGTCGAGCTCGTCCCACGCCAGCGGGCACGACACCTGGCCGTTGGGCTTGGCCCGCACCGACCAGGCGCCGAACACGGTCTTGTGCGGGGCGTTCTGGTTGTAGTCGACGAAGATCCGGGCGCCCCGCTCCTCCTTCCACCAGGCGGCGGTGAGCAGGTCGGGGCGGCGGCGCTCCAGCTCCCGGGCGACGGCGACCGCGGCGGCCCGCACCTGGTAGGCGTCCCAGCGGGGCTGGAGACGGACGTAGACGTGCAGGCCCCGGTTGCCGGTGGTCTTGGGGTACGAGGCGAGGCCGACCTCGTCGAGCAGCTCCCGCAGCACGTGGGCGGCCTGCACCGCCTCGACGAACCCGACGCCGGGCTGGGGGTCGAGGTCGAGGCGGAGCTCGTCGGCGTGGGCGTCGTCGCCGGCCAGGAACGGCCACACGTGGAAGCCGAGGCAGCCGATGTTGACCGCCCACAGCACGTGCGCCAGGTCGGCGACGACCATGGCGTTGGACGGGGTGCCGTTCACGGTCTGGACGACCGTGGTGGCCAGCCAGTCCGGGGCGTTCTTCGGGACCCGCTTCTGGAAGAAGTTCGGGCCGGAGGCGCCGTCGGGGAAGCGCTGCATCAGCACCGGCCGGCCGCCCATCGCCCGCAGCAGCGGCTCCTCGATCGCCTGGTAGTAGCGGACGAGATCGAGCTTCGTCTCGCCGGTGGCCTCGAAGAAGACCTTGTCGGGGCTGGTGATCCGCACCTCCCGCCCGCCGGCTTCGACGACGACGGCCTCGGCCTTGGCTGCCATGCCGTGGAACCTACCCGCCGGGCGGCGCCGCCCACGGCCGGCCGGCGGCGGGTCACCGTCGGGTTGGCGGGGGCCCGGAGGGGATGGAAGCCTGGTCCTGCCCGTTCGGGCAGGTGCAGGCACGGGAGGCGACTGGGGGACGAGCGCGATGGGCGGCGCCGACGCTGTGGGGTTCGTGGGCCTGGGGGAGATGGGCGCGCCGATGGCCAGCCATCTCCTGGCGTGGCCCGGCGGCCTGGTGGTGTGCGACGTCCGGGACGAGGCCCGCGACCTGCTGGCCGACCGGGGCGCCCGCGTCGTCCGCACGCCGGCGGAGGTGGCGAGCGAGGCCGACGTCGTGTCGGTGATGGTGCTCGACGACGAGCAGGTGAAGGAGGTCGTGCTCGGCCCGACGGGGATCCTGGCCGCCGGCCGGTCCGACCTGGTGGTGGCGCTGCACTCGACGATCGCCCCGCGCACCGCCGAGCAGCTGGCCGCCCTGTGCGAGCCCCGGGGCGTGGCCGTGGTCGACGCGCCCGTGAGCGGCGGCGTGATCGGCGCCCACGAAGGACGGCTGGCGGTGCTCGTCGGCGGGGAAGCTGCCGCCGTGGAGCGCTGTCGGGGCCCGTTCGGGATGTGGGCGGAGCTGTTCGTGCACCTGGGGCCGGTCGGGTCCGGGACGCGGGGCAAGCTCGCCCGGAACCTCCTGCACTTCGCGTCGTTCACGGCGGCGGCCGAGGCGCAGCGGTTGGCGGAGGCGGCCGGCATCGACCTCGCGGACCTGGCCCGGGTGGTCCGCCACACCGACGGCCTCACCGGCGGGCCCGGCATGGTGATGCTGCGGGAC